>CAYUMA010000479.1:0-4110 GCA_964445675.1 uncultured Pseudomonadales bacterium
TCAACGACTGCGAAGTGATCGAAGGCGGCGTGCGCAAGATGGTGTCGTCGATGGAGTGGATCGAAACGGTCTACGTCGAGGGCGTGATGCTGGAGGCATTCACGACGTCCGGCGGCCTCGGCACGATCTGCGAGACGTTTCACGGCCACGTCGCGAACGTCGACTACAAGTCCATGCGCTACCCGGGACACATGCGCCTGATGAATTTTTTCTTCCATGAACTGTTGATGCGCGAACGGCGCGAGCTCGCCGGCGACATCCTGACGAATGCGAAGCCGCCCGTGAACGACGACATCGTCTACATCCACGTTTCATCCGAAGGCTTGCTCGATGCACGCCTGCAGCGCCGCGAGTTTGTCCGCGCCTATCGTCCGATCGACATCGCGGGCGACATGCAGACCGCAATCGCGTGGACGACATCGGCCTCGGTCGTCGCGGTGATTGAACTCGTGCGCGACGGCGCGTTGCCGCAACGCGGCTTCCTGAAGCAGGAGGAAATTCCGCTCGAGAGGTTTCTCTCAACGTCGACGGGCCGTTTGTTTGCGGCGTGACTGCGCCCGGATTCAAATCTGTCGCGCGACGGCTGCTTTCAAACGCGCGAGACTGCGCGCGGCCCATGTCGCTTCGATATCGTAGTTCTCCTCGAAGCAAGGAACGTCCGATGGTAGTCGCAATCGACACATCGTCGAGCGTCGCGCCATCGGTGGAATGTCAGTCAGCAACTGCAGCAGGTTTTCTTGCGACATGAATCGCCACGATGCCGAGACTCAAACGTTCGAATGAAACCCGCTCCAAGCCGAGATGCACGAGTTCGGACGCAAAGTCTTCCGCTGACGGGAACTCTCGAACGCTCTGCAGCAGATACCGATAGGTCGATGTGTCTCCGCCCGTGGCCATCCAGCCGATCGCCGGCACACAAAACGACATGTATGCGAGGTAGGCTCGATGCAGCCATGGCCACGGAATGGTCGATGTCTCCAACGCGACGAAGTACCCGCCTGGCACCAGCACCCGCAGCGCCTCGCGCAGCACTTGCGCGCGCTCACAGATCTTCAGCGCCAACGAGATCGAGTAGAGGTCGACACTCGCGTCAGGGACCACCGCCAAGCAATGTGCGTCGAGTGTGCGGAACTCGAGTGATAGTCCGAGCCGATGTGCCCGCCTCTGCGCGACAGCCAACATCTGCGAGCTGATGTCTGAGACGACGATTTGTCGATTCGGCCCGACTCCAGGATGCCGTGCCACGCGCAGCACGACGTCGCCGGTTCCGGCGGCCACATCCAGCAGCGTGGTCCAAGGCTGATCGGCAATGAGTGCAGCAACTCTACGCTTCCACAGGCGATGCATGCCGAGGCTGAAGAGATCGCACAACACTCCGTACCGCCATGCAATCCGTGCAAATACGTCGGCGATACCGGGGGTCGTGAAGCCAACTGACGGCGTCGTCCTTGGAGAGAGCGACGATGGGTACAGAACCTGTTTCTCTGCGGTCACGACGGGTCCCTAATGCTGACAGCTGCAACATGAACCGGTCAGTTAAGGGGCGTCAAGCGACGGCCACGTTCGGCCGCGTGACTCCTGACGCGCGATTGGCTAAGTTGCGGCGGCGCATTTCGTTCACGCGCGTTCACCCACTCGAGAAGCCCGAGCACATGCCCGATTCATCCACGGCCCCCTCAACACCCGCTTCGGTCCGCGTCGCGATCCTCGGCGCAGGCATGTCCGGGATCTGCATGGGGATTGCGCTGCGCAAACACGGCATCGACGACTTCGTCATCCTCGAAAAAGCCGACAGCGTCGGCGGGACGTGGCGCGAGAATACGTATCCCGGTGTTGCGTGCGACGTTCCGTCACACGTCTATTCGTACTCGTTCGAATTGAATGCCGACTGGAGCCACTCGTATTCGAGCGGGCGTGAAATCTGCGACTACTGCGAACGCTGCGTCGACAAATACGAACTGCGGCCGAAGATCTCCTTTGGCACCACGGTCACGAACATCGCGTTCGACGGCGCGCGCTGGCGCGTCGAAACCGCGGATGGTCGGCGCATCACCGCAAACGTCGTCGTCAGCGGGCTCGGCGGCCTGCATCTGCCGAACCGCGCCGCGATCGACGGCAGCGAAACGTTCAACGGTGCGCGCTTCCACACCGCACAGTGGGATCACACGCAGAACCTCGCCGGCAAACGCGTCGCGCTCATCGGCACGGGCGCGAGTGCGGCGCAGGTATTGCCCGAAGTCGCGAAGGAAGCCGCCGACGTGACGGTGTTCCAGCGCTCCGCGGCGTGGGTATTTCCGCGTCTCGCGCACGACATTGCGGACGAGCGCCGTGCGCTGTTTCGGCGCATGCCGGGGCTGATGCGGCTGTATCGCTGGGGACTGTGGCTGATGATGGACGTCGTCGGCGTGCTGTCTTTGCGCCGCAACAGCTGGTTTGCCGCGCGCCTCAAGAAAGTCGGCCTCGACCATCTCGAGAAGTCGGTCGAGGACCCGCAACTGCGCGAGCGATTGACGCCCCACTACGAACCGGGCTGCAAGCGCCGCTGCATCTCCGATGACTACCTGTCGACGTTCAATCGCGCCAACGTGCACCTGGTCAGCGATCGGATTACGCACGTCGAACCGGACGGCATTCGCGACGCAACCGGCACGTTACACCGCGTCGACGCGATCATCGAAGCGACCGGATTCCGGCCGTTCGACATCACGGATTACGTCAACATCTCGGGCCGCGACGGCAGACGCCTGCGCGATGTCTGGTCGAACCACGTCGAGTCGTTTCGTACGGTGATGGTGCCGGGCTTTCCGAACTTCTTCATGCTGCTCGGTCCCAACAGCGCAACGGGCCATACGTCGGCGCTGATCATGATCGAATCGCAAGCGCGGTTCGTGGTGCGCGCGCTGCAATTCATGCAACGCCAGGAACTCGCGTACATCGATCCGGATCCGGATGTCGTTGCGCGTTACAACGACCGGCTGCAGAAGGACATGCAGAGGATGGTGTTCAGCGGCGGCTGCGATGCGTGGTACACGGACGCGAGCGATCGCAACTTCACGCTGTGGCCGTACTCGGCGCTGCGCTTCATCGCCGAGCAATGGAACCTCAAGCGCGACGAATTTCGAGTGAAGCACCTGACGGCGGACTGATTCGGAGCACACGGCGTGAAAGACAAGGTCATCGCATTTCTCGAGAGCCGTCTCGCCGATCACGTCGCCGAACTGATTCGCCGCCGCGGTGCAACCGCGATCAGCGCCCCCGCATTGTCCGAAGTACCCATCGTCGACCCTGCCGCAATCGCGCTGTTGATCGACGACTGGTCGGCGCGGGCAGTAAAACTCGCGATCTTCCAGACCGGCGTCGGCACCCGCGCGCTATTCGCGGCGACCGACGCGCTGGGAATCACTGCAACGTTACTTGAGTTGCTGGCCAACACGCTCGTTGTCGTGCGCGGCCCGAAACCGACCGCGGTGCTGCGCCAACGCAACGTGCGCATCGACTACAGCGCCGCCGATCCGTTCACGACGACTCAGGTACTCGAGGCGATCGCCGCGCTCGATCTTGCCGGCGAGATCGTCGTCGTGCAACGCTATGGCGACGTCAACGCGCCGCTGAACGACGCAATCGAGGTGCGCGGTGCGCGCGTCGTGGAAGTGCCGACCTACCGTTGGGCCTTGCCGGCCGATACGACGCCGCTGTCGCGCCTGATCGACGCGCTCGAACAGTCGAGCGTCGACGCGGTGGTCTTCACGAGCGCATCCCAGGTGCACAACTTCTTCACCGTTGCCGAACGCTCCGCGCGCGAGGCGACGTTGCGAGCTGCGCTGAACGCAACGTTCATCGCGTCGATCGGCCCTGTCTGCAGCGATGCACTGCGACGCCACGGCATCAAAATAGACATCGAAGCGAGCCCGCCGAAGCTGGGGCCGCTGCTCGAAGCACTCGACGCCGCGTTTGCTGAGCCCTAGCAGGCTGTTGAAAACAGCCTGCTAAGCGGCCATCCCGATCAGCGCAAGAAAGATCATCACGCAGCCGACCATGCCCACCGCCCACGCCAACGGCCTGACCCATGGCACTCCGGCGAGATAAAGCCCGGCGTGCACGAGGCGCGAA
>CAYUMA010000480.1:0-2336 GCA_964445675.1 uncultured Pseudomonadales bacterium
TCGTTGAAGCGCTTCTGATACTCGTTGAGGATGCGCATGCCGACGTTCGGGCGCACTTCGTCGGCGTCGATCTTGCGCCGCACGAGTTCGCTCATCCGGCGATTCAGATCGTTCGGAAAATACTGCACTTGCGCGAGCATCTCGTGCACCGACATCCCCGGAATCACTTTCTCGATCCAGAAATTACCACGCTCTTCGGCGTCCGCGTACACGTGGATCTCGGGCAATCGGCCGAACAAGTTGTGCGCATCGCCGAGGATGTCCTGATAGGCGCCGAGCAGGAAAATTCCGAGATAGTACGGCTCGCCTTTTTTCAGAACGTGCAGCGGCAGGTGGCTGCGATCTTCGAGCGACGAGACGTACTCCGATACCTTGCCGTCCGAATCGCAGGTCAGATCGACGACGATGGCGCGCCGATCCGGCTTCTCGTCGAGCCGCTGCAGCGGCATGATCGGAAACAGCTGCTTGATCGCCCAGTGATCGAGCATCGAGTGGAACACCGAGAAGTCGCACAGGTACATATCCGTCAGCAGCGCTTCCAGTTCGTGTTGCACCGGCGGCGGTGTTTCCGGCGCTGCAGCGACGAGACCATCGAGGATCTCGCGGCACGCGGCCCAGTACAGCGTTTCGAGCGTCGCGAGCTGGTCCAGATCGAGCAAGCCGAGCCGAAACACCGTATTGGCTTCGGCGCGCGCTTCCTGCGCGTCGTGGTATGCCTCGAGGAGTTCCTCGACGTTTTCCTCGGCGTTGCGCGCTTCTTCCGACGCCGCGAGCATCCGCTGTACGAGTCCCTCGCCGTGCTCGGGTAAAGCCTCACCCGGTTCGCCGGCATGCCCCTGGGCGCCGAGCACCGGAACCACGAGCACCGAATGGTGTGCCGTGATCGCGCGGCCGCTTTCGGAAATCAGCACCGGCTCCGGCACGTCGCGCGACGCGCAGATTTCCTGCACCGAGAACACAACCGCGTTCGCGTATTCCTGCAGGCTGTAGTTGATCGCCGAATCGTCGACGCCGTAGCCGCCGCCGTAGTGCACGCCGAGACCGCCGCCGACATCGAGGCAGCGCACCGCAACGCCGCGCAGGCGCAGATCGGCGTACACCTGCGTGATCTCCCTGACCGCCCGCTTCAGCACCTGGATCTCGGTGATCTGACTACCGAGGTGAAAGTGCAGCAGTTCGAGCCGATCCTGTATCCCACGCCGCTCGAGTTCGCGCACGAGCCGCACGAGTTCGGGCACCGTCAGGCCGAACTTCGAGCGTTCGCCGCCGGACTCGAACCAGCGCCCCGCGCCGCGCGTCGCGAGCTTGATGCGCACGGCGAGCCGCGGCGCCTGGTTCGCGCGGTCGGCGAGCGTCATCAGTTGTTCGAACTCGCTGTACTTCTCGATGATCGGCAGCACGCGCTGACCCAGCAATTGCGCCGACAGGATCAACGACAACACGACGTGATCCTTGACGCCGTTGCACAACAGCAGCCGGTCGTCGCCGATGTGCGGCAACGTCGCGATCAGTTCCGTCTTCGAGCCACACTCGAGGCCCAGGCCATACGCTTTGCCGGCGTCGAGCACTTCCTCGACGACCTCGTGCATCTGGTTGACCTTGATCGGATAAATCGCCTGATACGGACTGCCGTAACCGGCATCCGCGATCGCTGCGTCGAAGGCTTCCACCAACCGCCGCACTCGGGCGCGCAGAACGTCCTGAAAACGCACGAGCATCGGCGGTGCGACATCACGCTCCGCCGCGGCATTGACGACCTCGAGAATGTCGATCGCGAGGTCTTTATCGAGCAACGGCCGCAGCGCCGCGTGCCCTGCGTCGTTGACGAAATAAAAGCCGTCGCCCCACGAGCGCACCGCGTACAGTTCCTCGGCGCTCGCGACCGACCAGGCCTCGGTATTGATCCGACCAGCTCCGTTGTTGATGGTCATGGTGTTTCCCTCGGCTGGTTCGCTGGTCTACTCGCCGAGAACGCTGGCGAATATCAGCGGCGCGACGATGCTCGCATCGGATTCGATGATGAACTTCGGCGTATCCGCCGACAGCTTGCCCCAGGTGATTTTTTCATTCGGCACGGCGCCGGAATACGACCCGTAGCTCGTCGTCGAATCGCTGATCTGGCAGAAATACCCCCAACGCGGAATGTCCTGCATCAGCAGATCCTGGCGCAACATCGGCACGACGCAGATCGGAAAATCACCGGCGATGCCGCCGCCGATCTGGAAGAAACCGATCGACGCTTCCGCCGACATGCGCCGGTACCAGTGCGCCAACCGGATCATGTACTCAATGCCGCTACGCACGGTGTGCACCTTGGCGATATCACCGTTGATCAC
>CAYUMA010000481.1:0-1779 GCA_964445675.1 uncultured Pseudomonadales bacterium
GCCTCGATGCCGCATGATGGACACAACGTGTATCCATATGGACACACATTGTGGCAATGTGGCCACGTAGCGTGGCCACGGTTCCAAGTCATGAACCCCGCAACTGACGCCCTCTTTGGCAGCCGCTCTGCTGCGCAGACACTGCTATTCCTCCAGAACTACGGCGAGGGCCACGCCCGCAGGATCGCTACGACATTTGAGGTGTCCAACACGGCCATCCAGCGGCAACTGCGACGCTTGGAAGCTGATGGAATTTTGGTCAGCCGCTTGGTCGGCAAGAGCCGAGTTTTTACATGGAACCCGCGCAGCGCGACGGTGAAGGACCTGCGCACATTCCTCGAGGCCGAGTTGAGACGCCTGCCGAATGACGTAACACAGAAGTACTTCAGGCAGCGGCAACGTCCGCGCCGCTCGGGGAAGGTGCTGTAGTCATGTCCATTAATTCCAACACCACAGCAATGGAACTCGCCGCAATGGTCAGTCAAACCCTGGAGGCAGCCGGCATCATCGCGACCCTGTCCGGGGGCGGCGCGGTGAGCATTTACTCCGACAACAACTACAAATCTAAGGACCTGGATTTCGTCACGTCGGAGGGCCGAGATCGATTGTCCGCGGCGCTGGAACCCCTTGGATATGTTCTCGCGAGCGACCGACGACATTTCACGCACCCTGACACAGATCTGTTCGTGGAATTCCCAGCGGCGCCGCTCGAATTTGGTAGCCCGGTGGTGCAACACGACGACGTTCCGAGATTGGACACCCCATCGGGCCCGCTGCGCGTCATCACTCCAACTCTATGCGTGATGGACCGGCTTGCTGCTTACTGGCACTGGAAGGACCGTCAGTCGTGGGATCAGGCCGTCATGGTCGCCGCCCATTGCGACGTCGACTACGACGAACTCGTTGAATATGCCCGCGACGAGGGCGCTGACCCCAACGACGTCGAAGAGCTGCGCAAGCGGGCTCGCAGCTAAGAGCATGCTGAAGACGTAGGCGTAAGCACTATGCGCAACTGCAAAGATGATGGGACAACAGGGTCAGAGTGCCTTTCCGAGAACGCGGCATCGCGATCGGGAGATCGCTCCTACGGGTGCGCCGTTAATTCAACGCCGTCTTCAGTCCCGAGTAGTTCGGCTGGTCGATCGCCACCTGGTTCGCCACCGTCTGCCGCAGATGTTCCGCGAGGCCGGGCCTATCGAGTGGCACGCTGCCGTCGCGCAGCCCGCGCACGAGGCGCCAGCGCAATGTCTCGAGATCATCGCGCGAACCGAACAGCGCGCGCAGGCGCGTGAGTTCGAGCGCACGTTGCGGCGCGCCGAGGCTCAGTTCGCGCAGCACGATGTCGAGCGAGTTCGCCGCGACCCGCGCGAGGAAATTCGTTCGCCCCTGGGTCGCCGCCATCACGTCGCCGCGCAGGTAGTCGCGCACGCTGCTGACGAGTTCGTCCGTGCGCGGCATGTCGAGCGCCGACGTGAACGGTTGGCCCTCGACCATCGAGACCGGCCCCGGAATCAACAGATTCACGCAATCGATCTGACACTCCGAGCTGCGCCGGCCGATGCCGGGACGCTCGACGGTTTTGTCGGGCCCGGTGCGGAAATGCTCCGCCATGCCGAGGCAGCCGACCGCCCACCAGAACGAGCCGAACACTTCCCAGAACTTCACATGGTCGGGATCGACACGGATGCCCGATACCGACTCGTAACCGCGAAACAGATCGGCGTACTCGCCGAAGCCGCCGACCGGCAGATCGCTGCGCCCGAACCGCCACGAATTCGT
>CAYUMA010000482.1:0-10989 GCA_964445675.1 uncultured Pseudomonadales bacterium
CAAGGACCGCTGCGACGCCGCCAAAATCAGCGACAACGCCTTTGATGCGCCGCTCGCGTCGATCGGGGTCGATTTCGGCACGTGGTGCATCGACGTGCGCGCAACGGCGCCCGGTCAGCCCGCGCTGATCAGCGGCTGCAGCACGCAGCTGCCGATCGCCGTTGCGGGTCAGGTGCGCACGACCGGCGTCGATGCGAAGAACGCATTGCGGGTCGAACGACTGACCACCGATGGCGTCGACACGTTGCGAGTCGGCGGGTCGGTTCCGCAGCACTCGTCACAACGCGTGTATCGCGCAATGTCGAGTCCCGCATTCGGTGTCGGCTTACTGTTGCGCGCAACGCTTGCCGATATCGGCATCACGATCGCGCACGGCGTGACGGTGCGCGACGGCGCGCCGCCAAGCAACCTAGTCGTGCTCGCGAGGACTGAAGGTCTGTCGCTGAAGGAACAGCTCGGCCGCATGCTGCGCTTCTCGAACAACTACATCGCCGACGTGCTGACGTTGACGCTTGCCGCGGACGTCCAAAAATCACCACCGACGACGTTGTCCGGTGCCGCGACGACGCTGTCGAATTTCATGCTGGTCACACAGTCGCGCAGCAAAGGGGCGCGCACGTCGGCGCCGATCCTGCACAGCGGCAGCGGGTTGACGCCCGAGAACGAGCTGTCGGCTAACGACCTCGTCGGGCTGCTCGCGCACGAGTATCGCAATTCGCGCAACTTCGGCGCGTTTTACGGCGGTCTGGTCGTGCCGCGACAGGCGCCGTTCGCGTTTCTGCGCGGCGGCAGTGCGGCGTGGCAGGATCGGGTCGCACTGAAAACCGGCACGATGAACATTCCGCATTCGGTGTGCGGCGTGGCCGGTTATCTGCGCAAGAAAAACGGCGGCTGGATCGCGTTCACGATCATCGTCAACGGCGGCGCGACGCGTATGAAGCACGTTCCACTGCACAAGTCGATGGAGGCCATCCACGCCGATATCGACGCGCTGCTCGCGCGTTACTGAGAGCTGGAATAGTCGGCGATCCATTGCATCAGCTTCGGCAGCTGCGCGCGCCGCTCGGGTGGCAGGTAGCCGAAGTTGACGCCGCGTTCGTTCAACTCCCAGTACTGCGGGCGGCGCTCGTTTTCGAGTTCGACCCGTAGGCGCTGAAGCCGGACCATCCGCTCGCCCGCGAGATCCCTGCAAATTCGCTGGGTGCGCGCGTCGTCGCCGCGCAACGCAAAAAGCGTGGCGAGCTGCAACTGCGCGCGGCGTACACCGAGCAGGCTCTCCTCCTGCGTCTCGCTGCGGATCTCCTGATCGACGTCCAGAACAATCGTAAGCAGATCGTCAGTCAGTCTCTCGCTATGCGTCAGACTCGCCTCGACAAGGCTCGTCAGATCGCCGGCCGCGGTTTGCAGCAGGAACGATTGACCGCGCTCGTGCGCGAGGTTGCCGTAGTACTTGAAGTAGCCGGCGATTTCGCGCACCGGCTCGTCGAGACCCTGTTGCACCAACGATTCCGCAAGGATGCGGTACTGGTTCATCAGATAATACGACGTCCGCGCGTCTGCGGCGTTGATCGACACGCGCAGGTAGCTGTTGACGCATTTGATACACAGTTCGAGGAGGGGGCGATTGCGTGCTCCCTGCTCCATTGCAATGTCCGCGGTATTGATCGCGATGAGGTACGCCACCTCGCGCGCGTCCGGCAGACAGCTCGCCATCAGCGAAATGTATTGCCGGAAAATCTTCACCTCGAGCCACAACCGTTGCTCGGCAATCTCCGCGAGCACGCTGTGCGCGAGCGAAACGAAGTCGGCATTCTCGGCAACGGCGTCTTCGACAGAGAACCACTCGGCCCGCAACTGCGGACGCATCCGCTGGTAGTCGATCAGCAGATCGTGCAACGCATTGACGCACGCCATTGCGACGCTACGATCGCTCTGCTCAGTTGCGCTGCGCGCGACATCCTGGATCTGGTCGATGGCGTCCAGGACTTCCCGTTTTGCTGCGGCGCTCGGCGCACGCTGCGCGCGTTTGATGCATCGATACGCTGAGCCCTTGATCTTGAAAATGATCGACAGTGGCGACAGGAAGCGGAACACGAACACGAAATACGGCAACAACAACAACAGGCAGATGCTGACGAGCACGAGCGTGATGCCGACGGCGGCGCCGGGCAGGTGCGCGGCCTCGCCGGTGTCACGACTGACGGCGATCCACACACACTGCAGTACCGTCAGCAGATACAGCGACAAGACGACGATGTTGAACGGCTCCCGCAGGAACAACCACGTGATACGGTGGTTGTATCGAGTTGCGGCGAGCTGGACGACGATCGCGGACACCGTGATCGCAACAGCCAAAAGACCCGCGACGATGTCCGCCGCGTTGAACAGAAGACTGTTGGCCGAGTCCGGGGTGAGTCGCGCGAGCCAGTCCGCCGGGTCGACGACGATTCCGGCGCCCACGCCATCGATGAACGAATTGACGGCAAACAGCACGAACGACGCCGCCGCGAGCGCCCCAAATGCGGCAATCGTCGCAAGTGTCGTGACGCGCGCCACCGATGGTCCCGGAGTCACAGCCGCGCCTTCTCGAGAATTCTCACAGACATCTCACCTGTCCCCGCACGACGCCGAACAATCGTCACAAAGCGGGCGCAATCATAGCCCCATCCGACCCGGAATGGGCGCGCAACCCAGGAAAAGCGTTAGCTCGCCGCGCACACTCGTCGAACGCTCAAGACTCCTTACGTCGCACGAGCATCCTGCGGTCGCAAGGCGAATTTTGCGCTCGATCTCATTCTCACAAATCTCCGACAGCGGGCCAGAGCCTCGTTTTATACGCTGCCTTCCATGAATCCGCTCAACCGCCTCGTTGGCGAACTGATCAAGATCAACGAACGGCGCTACAAGATCACCGACTACGAATTCGTCGACCAGGACGTGCTGCTGCACGCAACCGCGCTCGACGAACCGACGGGAATCCTCTACGTCTCCCTGCCAGAGGCGCTTGAAGGTCTCTTTGCAGGCGACGCCGATTCGGCACCCGCCTGAGGGGCACGTGGCGGAGGTTCGGTGCGCCGGACTCGCTCGAGCCATCCATGGTCGCTCGACCACGCGCCATCCCTGGCGCGTGACGGTCCGGCGCACCGAACCTCCGCCACTGAAGTGTGGGTGGCCATCGAGACGTCGGCGTTTCGGCTGATCGACTTCAAAACTCAACGCGGAACACACCTATTCACACGCGCGCGTCAGCGCTGCGGTGACGGTGGGGACGCGACACCATCCAGCGGTGGAGGTGTGTTGCGCCGGACCGTCACGCGCCAGGGATGGCGCGTGGTCGAGCGACCATGGATGGCTCGAGCGAGTCCGGCGCAACACGCCTCCACAGCGTCCTACGCCCCCCGCGCGCGTTGAAACGCAGGGCGTTGCATGAGCCGCGCGAGATAGGCTTTGCAGTTCGGTTTGTAGCGCGCATCGAGCCCGAGCGTCGTGCCGAGAAACAGCGCATAACCGACAGTGATGTCGGCGATCGTGAAGCGATCGCCGACGAGATATTCGCGATCGTCGAGCGCGGTCTCCACGCTGCGCAGGCGCGACAGATACCAGATCGAATAATCTTCGACGACCTGCGGGATCCGGCGCGCTTCCGGTTCGAGCCGTGTGTAACGCAGCACCAGCGTCTGTGGAAATGTCAGCGTCGCGTCGCTGCGGTACAGCCAGTTGAGGTACTCCCCGTAGCCCGGCTCGTCGCGATAGACGCCGATCGCGTGAGGTCCGTATTTCTCGACGAGGTAGTGACAGATGCCGGACGACTCCGTCATCGTCAGGTCGCCGTCGATGAACGTCGGCACGGTCCCCATCGGATTGATGTCGAGGTAGCCGGGATAACTCGCGCGGGGCGGAAACGCCATGTTGACGAGTTCGTAGTCGAGACCCATCTCTTCGAGCGTCCACAACACGCGCAACGAGCGTGCGTCGGGACAGTGATAGAGCTTCATCCGCGTCTCCAACTGGAAGTCATAACAGAGCCCGATTCGCGGTCTCACGCTCGAACAGCAACGGCGCCAGCAACTGGCGCTGATGCCGCTCGTCGCCAAACTGGTACTGACACCACAGCGCCCGGCGCAGGAACAACTGCGCGTCGCATTCGTACGTGAAGCCAAAACCGCCGTGAAATTGCACGGCCCGGTCGCCGGCATCCGCGAACGCCGCGCTGCCGTGTGCCTTCGCAATCCGCACCGCGACCTCGAACCCGGGCGCGTCGCCGCGTGCGAGCAGCGTCGCCGCATGATAGAGGTGGGATTTCGCCGCTTCGGCCGCGAGCAGGATCTGCACGGTCGGATGTTTGAGGCTCTGATAGCTGCCGATCAGACGACCGAACTGCTTGCGCGTGTTCAGATACGCAACCACGACGTGCAACACGCCCGCGAGGCCGCCGCTGATCTCGGCGCTGAGCAACAGCAATGCCGCGTGCTCGACCGCCGCGAGATCCGCGTGCGGCAACAGGTTGGCGCGCGGCACCACGACGCCATCGAGGTCGAGCGCAAAACTGCGGCGTGTCTCGTCGATGACGACCTCGCGATGGCGCGCCCCGTCGCGCAACCGCGATGATTCGATCAGCACGAGTCGCGGCGCGTTATCGATGCGCACCGAGACGATAATCAGTTCGGCGAGACCCGCGTCGAGCACAAAACATTTGCCGCCCGAAAGCCGGATCCGAGCGCCGCTGACGACACCTTCCGAGACAATTTCATCGAGTCGCCAGTTGCCGTCCGTTTCGGTGAGCCCGAGCGTCGCGACCGCGCCGGCGACGATCTTCGGCAGCCACGTCCGCTTCTGCGCGTCGTCGCCGCACGTCACGAGCGCGTGCGCAGCGAGCGTCGTTGCGCCGTACGGTGATGCCAGCAGATGGCGCCCCATGCTCTCGATCACCGGTACCACCGACGCGAGCCCGAGGCCGAGGCCGCCGTAGGTCTCCGGAATCGCGATACCGAGCCAGCCGAGTTCCGCCATCGCGCGCCACGTCTCGGGAGCTGAACCGTCGGCGGTGTCGATCAGCGACCGCACCGTGCCGATCGGTGAGTGTTTGCTGCAGAAGTCCGCTGCGGTCTCCTGCAGCATCGCCTGCTCGTCGCTGAATTCGATCTGCGCCACGATCCTCGGTCCTTCGGCATTGTCCTGGTGCCGCTGACGCCGACTACGGGTTGCACCAGTTCGTAAAGATGGGAAGCATAAACCAGAGCGCGCTGTCGCATCATGCGAACGGTTGATCGCTTCAACTCGATAGGCGTGTTTGCTGTTCGATCCACAAATACGTGTGCAATAGTCCTTCACGCAAGCTGCAGGAGGGTTGCCAACCCAACTCGCGCCCGATGAGCGCGTTGTCGGAGTTTCGTCCGCGTACACCGAGCGGTCCCTCGACATGGCGCAGGCGAACGTGCTTGCCCGCGATCTCCATCACCATCTCGGCCAGCGCGTTGATCGACACCATCTCATCGGAGCCGATGTTCATGGGTTGGTGATACGTTGAGCGCATCAGGCGGCGTACTGCCTCCAGACACTCATCGATATATAGAAAGGATCGCGTCTGTTTACCATCACCCCAGATCTCGATCTCACCGCCGGGCGGGGCTTCGGCCACTTTTCTACACAGCGCCGCCGGTGCCTTTTCGCGGCCTCCTCGCCAAGTGCCTTCCGGTCCGAAGACATTGTGAAAGCGACCGATGCGGACGTTCATTCCGTAGTTACGGTGGTATGCGAGATACAGGCGTTCACTGAATAGCTTCTCCCAGCCGTATTCGCTGTCCGGCATCGCCGGATAGGCGGAGTGTTCCGCACACTGCGGATTGTCTGGATCAGTCTGGTTGTGTTCCGGGTAGATGCACGCGGACGATGAAAAGAACAACGTACCGATGCCGGCCTTCTGAGCGAAGTGCGCGACGTTGACGTTGATCTGCGCGGAGTTGTGCAGAACGTCGGCGTCGTGGTCACCCGTGAAAAGGTATCCGGCGCCTCCCATGTCCGCCGCGAGTTGATAGACCTCGTCGAACGGCTGGTCGAATACGTTTCGCAACAACGCCTGATCGCGCAGGTCCGCGATGATGAAATCGTCCGCCGCCGTTTGCGAAAACGCGGGCAATTCGAGGTCCACACCACGCACCCAATAGCCCTCGCGCTTCAGGCGCCTCACCAGGTGGCTGCCGATGAAACCTCCGGCGCCCGTGACCAACGCTTTCATGGAATTTCCTCCAGCGCTCCGCCTTCCGCGTGCGCGCGGTGTTCGAACGTTGTCTGTAGCGATCTCAGCATCAGTCGCGCCGGTCTGACGTTGTTGGTGTAGTAGTCGAAATTGTCTCTACGCATGGCGTTCGCCAACTCTGCATCTCCCAACAATTGTTCGCAGGCGCGAACGCACGCTTCCGGCGTTCGAAAGGGCAGGTAGTGTTTGCCTTCGATCAGCGGAACCGGCGTCTCGTAGGTCAACGGTTCACTCACGATGCAGCGCGATCCGGCCATGTATTCCGGGATCTTCCAGCTGGTCGAATCGTGCAGCCCCGCCGTGTTGACGTTGATCAGGCAGAGCTTGCTCAACTCGACATGGCCGCGCAGGCCGCGATCTTCGGCGAACATGCAGTCCGGATAGTGTTGTTCGGCATACGGTGACGGCCGCAAACCGCCGATGAAACGGTCGCCGAAGTGGGCCCTGAGCGCCCGGATGATTGCGACGCGCATACTGTTGAACTCTTCGAGACGCCCCAATCGATACGTGACCTTCGCGTCCTGCGGGCTGTAGACGCGGGTTCGATAGAAGACCCTCGCCTCGGCGGCTGCATAGGGCGCGACTTCAAAAGTGTCCCAGAACACCGGCGCCTCATCGAAGTTTATTCCGAGGCGCCTCACAAACAACGCGGCCGGGCTGACGAACAATCGGGCGATGGCTTTGATCGGACTATGAGTGAAGGCGCGACGATTGGTATTGAGGGCAAACGTGCGTCGCAAACGCATCAACGCGGTTTCATTTCGACTCGAGCACCCATAGTGAAGACCCATCGGAACGACCTTGTCGCGCAGTCGGTGCTCGAGCTGGGCGATGTACGGGGCGTCGTAGCTTCGCTTGAAGTAGATGTCTGCCGCGGCAAGATCGTCCATTGACGCGATGTCGCGCGGGTCCACGGTGTCAAAGCAAACGCGCAACGGTCGACGCGCATCGGCCGTCGTTACTTCGAGCCGGAAGATTCCGGGCAGGTCGATCGAGCGAACGCGATGGTCCGGACGTCCGCCGAAGCGAAGCTCAATGATCCCGGCGGCCGCCAGATCAGCGAGTCCGGCATAGAACTGCGACACGTAGTCGGAGTTCGACTCCGGGTAGACCGCTATCACGTACGCGGGTGCATCAACCGGACGACTCAAAGTAGTGTGCCGCAGAGGGGGGTGCCTCGGAGCGAACACGATAGTGCGTGAGGACCGCTCGCGGTACGAGGAAATACAAAGCGTTTACGCAAAGGCGGAATCAGGCCGAGTACAGCGTGACTGCGCAACGAAGTGGAAGCCACGGTTGAGTTTAAGCCCGCAGGCGAATCACCCGAACGGCTGATTAATCCTTCGGCAGGCCGAGCACGCGCTCGCCGAGAATGTTGTGCTGGATCTGGCTGGTGCCGCCGCCGATCGTGCCCGAGAACGCATTGAGATAGGAGCGCTGCCACATCCCACCATCGATTGCGTCCGCGGCCACGTAACGCGCGGCGCTGGCGCCCTGCAGCGCCAGCGCGAAGCGGCACATGCGCCGCTTCAGTTCGGAGCCGCGCAGTTTGCCGGACAGTGCGGGCGCCGCGGGCCAATCGGACGCGAGCGCGGCAATGCCCGCGCGTACCGCCATCAGTTGGTTGCCACGCGCGTCGATGACGAGTTGGACCAATTCGTCGCGGATCAGTGGATCTTCGATGGCAGGCTGGCCATTGCGGATCGCGCGCCGCGCGAGCTCGACGACATCGTCGATGTTGAGATCCATCGACGCGAGTCCGCCGGCCTGACCACCTGTCGCGCCGCGTTCGAAACCGAGCGTCGTCATCGCGATGCGCCAGCCGTCGCCTTCTTTGCCCATCAAACACGACGCCGGAATGCGCGCGTCGTTGAAGAACGTCTGACAGAAGCCGTACTCGCCGGTCAGTTTGCGGATCGGCCGCGGTTCGATGCCCGGCACGTGCATCGGCGCGAGGAAATAACTGAGACCCGCGTACTTGTTCGCGCCAATCATTGACGTCCGCGCGAGCAGGATCATGTACTTCGCGTACGTGCCGAGGCTGGTCCAGATCTTCGAGCCGTTGATGACGTATTCGTCACCGTCCTTGACGGCGCGACACTGCGCGCTGCCGAGGTCCGAGCCGTGGTCCGGTTCCGAGAATCCCTGACACCAGATGTCTTGCGCGCTCAAGATGCCGCGGATGTATTTGTGTTTCTCCGCCTCGGTGCCCATGTGCAGGATCAGCGGTCCCGCCCAGTTGAGACCGATCGTGTTGGGCAGGAACGGCACTCGGTGCCGCGCCATCACGCGCGTCGCGATGTCCTGGTACACCTGCGGCAACCCGCCGCCGCCATACTCTTTCGGCCACGCCATGCCGACGTAACCCGCCTCGTATACCTCGCGCTGCCAGTCGCGCAAAAACTCGAACTGTTGATCCGAGCCGACCTCCATGAACGTCTCGGGCAGGATGAAGCCCGGATGCGGCGGTTTGTGTTGCGCAAACCACGCGTCCGCGTCGCGTTCGAATTCTGCGAGTTCCATTTCAGTTGTCATGCGCAGTATCTTACCGTCAGATTCGCAGGCGGGGGGACAACGTGCCGGTATTGGAATCCAAGCTCGACATCAAAGAAGAGAGCTTCCAGAAGAACAAAGCCGACATGCTCGTGATGCTCGAGCAGATCCAGGGGCTGCTCGACGAGGCCGCGCGCGGCGGCGGCGCCGAAGCAATGGCGCGCCTCAAGTCGCGCAAGAAGCTGCCGATTCGCGAGCGCATTGCCGCGGTCCTCGATCGCGACTCGCCGTTTCTCGAGATCAGCCCGCTCGCCGCGTGGCGCTCGCCGTTTGCCATCGGCTCGGGCTTCGTCGTCGGCATCGGCATCATCGAAAATGTGGAGTGCGTGATCCTCGGCCATGATCCATCGGTGCGCGCCGGCGCGTTCAACCAGTTCAACTCGAAGAAGCTGATGCGCGGCCTCGAGATCGCGCGCGTGAACCGGATGCCGTACGTGCAGTTTGTCGAGTCCGCCGGCGCCGATCTGCGCGGCGAAGCGGGTGGCGATCCGGAGGCAGAGATTCAGCGCGACGGCGGCCACTTTGCCGAGTCCGGCCGGCTGTTTTACGAGATCACCGAACTGTCGAAGCTGCGAATCCCGACGATCTCCGTCGTGTTCGGCGCGTCGACCGCAGGCGGCGCGTATCAGCCGGGTATGAGCGACTACAACATCTTCATTAAGGGGCAGTCTCGGGTGTTTCTCGGCGGCCCGCCGCTCGTGAAGATGGCGACCGGCGAAGACGCCGACGAAGAAAGTCTGGGCGGCGCCGACATGCACACGCGGACCTCCGGACTCGGCGACTACCTCGCGCAGGACGAGCTCGACGGCATCCGCATGTGCCGCGAAGTCGTCGCGCATCTGAACTGGCGCAAACTCGGCCCGGCGCCGAAGCCGAAGTTCGACGAACCGATCTACGATCCCGAGGACCTCCTCGGCATCGTCGCGAAAGACCTGCGCGCGTCGTTCGACATGCGCGAGGTGATCGCGCGCATCGTCGATGCGTCGTATTTCGAGGAATTCAAACCGTTGTACGGCCCAACACTCGTCTGCGGCTGGGCCAGCGTACATGGGTATCCGCTCGGCATTCTTGGCAACAACGGCGCGTTGTTCTCCGAATCGTCCGAAAAGGCGGCCCAGTTCATCCAGCTGTGCAATCAGATCGATGTGCCGCTGTTGTTCCTGCACAACATCACCGGCTACATCGTCGGCACCGATTTCGAACAGGGCGGCATCACGAAGAACGGCTCGAAAATGATCAACGCCGTCGCGAACTCGACGGTCCCGCACATCACCGTGATCGTCGGCGCCTCCTACGGCGCCGGCAACTACGGCATGAGCGGCCGCGCGTACGGCACCCGCTTCACGTACATCTGGCCATTCGCGAAAATCGCGGTCATGGGTCCGAAGCAGATGGCGGGCGTCATGACGATCATCGGGCGCAGCGCCGCCGCGCGGCGCGGCATCGCGTTCGATGAAGAGGCCGATGCCAAGCGCGCCGCCGTCGCGGAATACTGGGCGGAAGAACGCTCGAAAGGTCTGTTCGCCACGTCGCGCGTGTCGGACGACGGCATGATCGATCCGCGCGACACGCGCGCGGTCATCGCGCTGTCGTTGTCGGCCTGTTACAACAACAAGGTTGAGGGGACCAAGGAGTTCGGCACGTGGCGCATGTGAGCGCGCCAAAGGCGCCCGTGATCACGCCGATCACGAAGATCCTCGTCAACAACCGCGGCGAGATCGCACGGCGAATCATGCGCACGGCGCGCGAGATGGGGATCGCGACCGTCGCCGTCTATGCGGACGGCGACAGCGCCGCACCGTTCGTTCGTGAAGCCGACGTCGCGATCGCGCTGCGTGGCCGCACGAGCGCCGAGACCTACCTGGACGTACAAAAGGTGATCGACGCGTGCCGTCGCAGCGGTGCCGACGCAGTGCACCCCGGCTACGGCTTCCTGTCGGAGAACGCGCGCTTCGCGCGTGCCGTGATCGACGCGGGACTGCGCTGGATCGGTCCGTCCCCGGAGGTAATCGCGCAGATGGGCGACAAACTGTCCGCCAAACGTCTGATGCAGGCGGCGGGTGTTCCGACACTGCCGGCGCTCGCGTTGACGGCCACGACGAACCCCGCAGCCGCGGCGCGCGAGATCGGCTATCCGGTGCTTGTCAAAGCCTCCGCCGGCGGCGGCGGCCGCGGCATGC
>CAYUMA010000483.1:0-1890 GCA_964445675.1 uncultured Pseudomonadales bacterium
GCGTCCGCATCGACCTGCTGCAACCACGCGCGCTGACGCCGATTGCGCGCGTCGCGGTGATTCTGACGCTCGGGATCATCGGCGCGCAGGCTGCATTTCCATTGCTGTGGCTCGGCAACCGACTTTCGTGGACGGCGAGCGCGCCGGGCCTGATCGCAACCGCGGTTCCGATGGTGTTTTTGTTCGTGATGCCGCTGCTGCCGATCCAGCGCAGGATCTCGGCTGCAAAAGCCAAAGAACTCGAGCACCTCGACGCGGAGGTTGCCGCGCTGACGTCTTCCGACGGCGGCGGCGACCACATTGTCCCGCTCGCGGCGTTGCTCGCTTACCGCCGCGAGATCGAAGCGGTTCATGAGTGGCCCTTCAACACCGGCGTTGCCAGCCGGCTCGCAATCTATCTCGTGATTCCGCCGTTCACGTGGATCGTGACCGCGTTGATCCAACACTTCGTCGAAGGCGCGCTGTAGCGGACCGTCAGCCCGGCTGCGCCAACAGGTTCTCAACGTATCGAACTGCGTCCGCCCGAAGCGTCTCCTTCATCGCGTCGTACCACACGCGAGCAGCACCCGGTCTCCCATACGTTAGTCGCAGCCGTTCCTCGTTCGCCAACCGTTCCGTATCAGATAGGTCCGCAAGTCGACCGATTGCCTCCTGTTGTGCCACCCAAACATGGAAGCAATAGTTCGCCACCTGTGATGCTTCCAGCGCATCCAGACCCGATTGTTCCATGAGCGCGATCTGCCCGGGATGGCGCCCCCCCATCGCCTCGTTTGCCTTGACCCAGGCCCTGCCAAGGCGCGCGTCGGTGATGCCTGACCAAAGGCAATGCGTTTTCACCAATGAAATCACTGGCTTTTTGTATCGATGACGTATACTGTACGTTCGTACAGTTACGGAGAATCAGCCATGAACGCACCCGCAACGAACGTGCTCTCGTTTCGTCCGATCGATGATCTCGAAGCGACGTTGATCGAGCACTGGCAGGACGTCTGCCGCGCAACTCACGGATTCCTGGTGCTGCTGCGTGAGTTCGATCTGCGCCAGGGTTGGAAAGCGTACGGCAACGCCGATTGCGCGGATTGGCTGAACTGGCGCTGCGGCATCGCGCGCGTCACTGCGCAGGAGAAAGTGCGAGTTGCTCGCGCGTTGTGGGGCTTGTCGCAGATCGACGAAGCGTTCGCGCGCGGAGATCTGTCGTATTCCAAAGTGCGCGCGTTGTGCCGGGTCGCGACACAGCGCAACGAAGCCGAGTTGCTTCACTTCGCGCTCGATTCGAGCGCGGCGCAGGTCGAGGCGTATTGCCGTCGCTTGCGCAGTGGAGATGCCGAGGTATCGGCGCAGGACGCGAAGCGGCTGCATGAGTCACGCAGTTTGTGTCGTCAGCTCCGCGAAGATGGCTCGGGTTGCCTGACGGTCGAGTTGCCGCGCGCGGAACTCGAACTGGCGCTCAAAGCACTCGAGTTCGTCGGCAGCACGTTGCCGCAGGATCCGACCCGGTCGTTGTTCGCGAAGGGTGCGGATGCACTGTTGCAGATGGCGCGGGATGCGCTCGCGGGACAGCGCGATAGCGGCGCTGCGCCGGAGTCTTATCAGGTCGTCGTCCACGTGGATGCAACCGCGTTGAGTGGCCGGGGTGGTGAGTCGGATCTGCCGTTGCCGACCGTGCGCCGGCTGTGTTGTGACGGCTCGGTGGTGCCGATTGTCCACGGCGATGACGGCGCAATGCTCGACGTCGGCCGCAGACAACGGACCGTCCCGACGGCGCTCAAGCGGGCGTTGTACGCACGCGATCGCGCCTGCACCTTTCCGGGTTGCCATCACGACCGCTATCTCGATGCGCATCACGTCGCGCATTGGGCGGACGGCGGCGCGACGAGCCTCGACAATCTG
>CAYUMA010000484.1:0-4535 GCA_964445675.1 uncultured Pseudomonadales bacterium
CGCCCGCGGCGCGATCCACGAGTGCGTCCCGGCGACGCCGCCCCAGTGATATTCGTCGATGGCGATGTCGGGTTCGCCGGCCGCTGGTTTCGTCTTGATCGCGAATCCGAGTCCAAAGACCGTGTCGGGCATCGACCAACCGGCAATCCGGACTCCGACTCCTGCCGGCAGTTGGTTGGCATGCATCATCGCGACGGTTTCGGGCCGCAGAATCCGCACGCCGTGCGCCGCGCCTTTGCCGATGATCATCTGGATGAAACGCGTGTAATCGCGCAGCGTTCCGACAAGGCCGGCGCCACCCGATTCGAGCGTGCGCGGCTCGAGGTAACCGCCGAGCAGCGAGTCCGGCGCGGGGGTCAGACCCGGCTTCATCGGGTCCATCGGATCAACCGGAATGTAATTGGCGGCAAATCGAGACTGCTTTTGCGCGGGGACGTAGAAGTCCGTGTCGTGCATGCCGAGGGGCCAAAGAATCGTCGCTTTCAAATAGTCGCTGAAGCGTACGCCGGACCAGACCTCGATGAGGCGCGCGAGCACATCGGTGCTGACGCTGTATTGGAAACGTCGCCCTGGCTGATACGCGAGCGGGACGGTGGCCAGCCGATCGACCAGCGTCGCAAGATCGATGTTGGGGTTCAGAACATCCGCCGCGAGGAGCGCCCCGTCGATCACCGATTCCTGGATCCAGCCATACGAGAAGCCGGCGTTGTGGCAGAAAAGCTGCCGCACCGTCGGCGCGGAAACGAGGTCTTCGACGTCGGCGGCATCGGTGGCGCCGCGTCTGACGACTTTGAGCCGCTGTAGCTGCGGCAAATATTTCGCTACGGGATCGTCGAGTTCGAATTTGCCGGCTTCGAACAACGCCATCGCTGCAACGGACGTGATCACTTTGGTATTGGAGTAGATGCGGCAGATCGTGTCGCTCGTCATCGGCAGATTCGCTTCCCGATCCCGCAGACCCCAATACGCTTCGTCGACGATGGCGCCACGGTGCAGGACGATCGCGGACGCGCCGGCGAGATAATCGTCGTCGATCCACTTCTGCATCGCGGCGTGCATCGCGTTGAAATCGAATCGCCGGCTCATTTTTGCTGCCATGACGCCTCATCGTGCGCGTTGTTGTTGGCGCATCGTCTTGGTGCGCTGCGGGACTGTCAACAAAACGCGGCAACCGCGCGGAGATCTCAGGCGCAATCAACGCAGGCAGACTTGGGCGGTGCCGATTCCGCGCAATCGAGTTGATTTGGGACGAAAGGAGTGCGGTGCGGGACGAGGCGAGCCCAAAACCGTTGACGTAAAGAAATTGACAAAAAATGGAGTTTTAGTTCACTCTTGTTACCGCTGTAGCAATTTTGAAATATTTTCCCCGGAGTTCACGGCGTTCTGACAAGAAAAGTCGCTTGGTTTCCCGCTCGCATTTGGTGCAGGTCAAGCCAGCCTCGGGGTCACACATAAAGCAGGGGGTTACGTTCATGTTCAACAATCGTGGCTATCGCCTCGCACTGCTCGCTTCACTGGTGAGTGGTGCTGTCGCGGTTCCGGCATTTGCCGAAGAAGCGCCGGCGGCGCCGAAGGTCGTAGAGGAGATCGTCGTCACCGGTTCGCGTATTGCACGCGACGCCGCCGATGAATCGACTCCTGTGCTGTTGCTCGGGCAGGACGCGCTGCAGAATCAGGGCTTCACCAACATCGCGGACCTGACGCAGACATTGCCGCAATTCGCGCCGGCATTCGGCGAATCGCGGACGCAGTCGACGTTCTCCGGCGTCGCGGCCTCCGGCCTCAACCGCGCCAACCTGCGTAACGCGGGTAGCGTGCGTACGGTGACTCTGCTGAACGGTCGGCGCGTGCCGGGCGGCTCGGCGACCTCCCCGGCGGTGGACTTCAACACGATGCCGACCGCCAACATCGATCGGATCGAAATCATGACCGGCGGCGCATCGGCCATTTATGGCGCGGACGCGGTCGCCGGCGTCATCAACATCATCACGAAGAAGGACTTCAATGGGTTGCAGCTCGACGCGTCGTACGGCGAAGCGGTCGATAACAGCGACAACGAAAACCCGAGCTACTCGGTGATGTGGGGTGATACGTTTGGCGAAGGCGGGCACACCTTGTTCACTTTGCAGTACACGGAACAGGGTCAGGTCAGCTGTGCCGACCGGACGCTGTGCGCGGACGACTTTTTCTGGCCGGCGCCGACTGATATCCGCTACGGACCCAACGCTCGATCCGGTGTCCCGGCGGGTGGCCGCTACATCGTGGGTGCCACGAGCTACACCACGCGCAATGGCAGCATCACCGATGCGAACGGCAACCTGATTCCGTTCAGCGTGCCGATCGATGGCTACAACCGTAATGCGGACCGCGACATCGCCATCGACACGTCGCGCACGCTGGCCGCGGTCGAGGTGACGTATCCGCTCACCGACACGGTGCGCGTGTTCGGGGAAGTCAACTACGGTCGCGCGGATATCGATTCCGGCTTCGAAGCGCACCCGTTCCAATCGTCAACTAACTTCTTCGGCGGCGGGCCGGGACGCCCGGGCTTGCCCCCGTCGATCCCGGTCAACAATCCGTTCGTGCCAACGGCACTG
Organism: uncultured Pseudomonadales bacterium; assembly: GCA_964445675.1. GTDB lineage: Bacteria > Pseudomonadota > Gammaproteobacteria > Pseudomonadales > Azotimanducaceae > DATJGR01. Next base: position 2,598 of record CAYUMA010000484.1, read on the forward strand.
CGCAACGCGATAATCGCGGTGAACCCGGCGCAAACCGAAATCACCTGGTTCCAGCGGTTCAATCAGCTCGACAATCGTGGTGCGGACAGCTCCCGCGACACGGTCCGATTCGCCGGCGGTTTTCAAGGCGAGTTCGAGTCGATCGCGGAGTTCGGCAAAGACTGGTCGTGGGAAGTGGCGGGCGTCTGGGGCCAGACAAGCGAAGATCTGGGCACCGAAGGATTGGTGTCGACCGGCAATCTCTACTATGGACTGCGCGTCGAGCCCGATCCGGCGAACGTCGGTCAGTTTCGCTGCATCGACCCGGGTGCGCGCGCGATCGGTTGTATCCCGGTGAATCCGTTCCTCCCGTACACGCAGGCGCAGAAGGACTATCTGCGCCTTGACTCCAGCACGCGCGGCGAAAGCGAACTCAACGACGTTACCGCGTGGCTGAGCGGCACGGTGGCCGAATTGCCGGCGGGTCCGTTGAACGTGGCGGTCGGCGCCGAATACCGGACGTTCTCCGGGTTCCGCGATTACGACAACATCATCAACAACGCGCTCGCAACCGGCAATCAGATCAGCGACATCGACAATAACGAGAGCAAGACAACGGAAGCGTACATCGAGACGGTCGTCCCCGTGGTGAAGGATATGTTCCTGGTGCACTCGCTCGACGTCGAAGGCGCGATCCGGTACTCCGACACCGACGACCTCGGCAGCTATGAGACCTGGAAGGCAGGCTTCACGTGGGCACCGATCGAGGATGTGCACTTGCGCGCGATGAAAGCACGCGCCGTGCGGGTACCGACCCCGGGCGAACTCTCCGGCATTGGCCAGACGTTCGGCGTGGTGAACGATCCTTGCACCGTGGCCCGGCGAAACTCTAACCCAACGCGCGCAGCGAACTGCACGACCGATGGCGTACCGGCAACCTACGACCCGGTTCAGGCCATCCAACAGAGCGTCGGGGGACTGACCGGCGGCAATCCGCTGCTCACCGAAGAGGAGAGCGACACGTTCACCTATGGGGTCGTCTGGACGCCGAGTTTTGCCGAAGGCTTGACGGTGACGGTCGACCGGTTCGAGATCGACATCGACGGTGCGATCGCCAGCGTCGCGCGTCAGACGGCGGTCGATCTGTGCTACGACACCGTTGGGCGTTCGAACTGCGCCCAGATCACGCGCGGAACCAGTCCGTTGGCGCCAGGCGCCAACTATGTGCTGACGGCGGTCGACGAGGTACTGGTGAACATCAACGAGTACAACATCAAGGGTACCGACGTCAGCGTGAACTACCTGTTCGATCTCGACAACTTCGGCGCTTTCAACGCCAACCTCAATTGGACGATCTACGACCAGGCCGACCAGGTGCAACCGCAAGGCGACGTACTCGATCTGAAAGGTATTGCGGGCGGTTCGACGGCCGACCAGGGGTATATCGAAAACCAGGCGGTGTTGAACCTGGGCTGGCGTCTCGACGCGTTCTCGGCGAACTGGAACATGCGCTACGTCGGGTCCGCCGAGATGGGCTTGGAAAGCGAAGCAGACGGCTTCCCGCAACTCGACAGTGTTGTGTACCACAACGTCAACGTGGCCTATGACTTCATGGAGAGAAGCCGCGTCTATGTCGGCGCGAACAACCTGTTCGACACCGATCCGCCGTTCCTGTGCTCTGGATGTTCAGGCACGCAGGCGCTCGATACGATTCCGGGTTACTACGACGTATACGGTCTGACCGTTTACGCCGGCATCACCTTCATGATGTAAGCAGTTCAGTCGATCTGTACAGCAGCGGCGTCCTTCGGGACGCCGCTTTTTTTGTGCGCCCAGCATGGGCGCTGTCTTGCGGGTGCAAGTCCCGCCGTGAGGAGACCATCCTGAACGAAGCGAAGCGCAACTGCGGAAGGGTGACTGACCGTGGGAAGGAAGCGTGGAACGAAGCCGCGCGCTGAT
>CAYUMA010000485.1:0-2356 GCA_964445675.1 uncultured Pseudomonadales bacterium
CGCACTGGATGAGCCTTGCGATCCGGCCGTGCTCGATCGGGCGCTCGAATTTGCCGCCGCGCGGGAACGCGCACACGACCCGAGCAACTGCGTGCTCGTGCACGGCGACGGCCATGAATACAACACGTTGTTGTGTACAGACCTGTGTGGGAGCGATCTCCAGATCGCGATCGGGAGATCGCTCCCACAAGCTCTTGCGGACGAGGCGCTGCGTTTCAAGTTCGTCGACCCCGACGGCCTGTTTGCGGAAGCCGCCTATGACCTCGGCATCCTGATGCGCGGCTGGCACGACGAGTTGCTCGCGGGCGATGCGCTGGACCTCGGCCGGGAGCGATGTGCGCTGTTAGGTGCGCTGACCGGCGTCGACGAAGAGTCGATCTGGCAATGGGGATTCATCGAGCGCGTGTCTACCGGTTTGCTGCTGACGCAGCTCGGACTGCCGGACGCGCGGGATACGCTGACGATCGCGGAGCGTTGGGCTGCGCGCTGAGCAGTCGCCGTAGACGAACCCAACAAGGTACGATTGACCCTCAACCTCTTGGAGATCGATATGAATCGCGAAGCCTGGATCATCGACGGTGTGCGTTCCCCGCGCGGCGGCGGCAAACCCGAAGTCGGCAGCATGAGCCACATCCACCCGCAGCGGATCCTCGCGCAGGTGTTGAACGCGCTGCGCGCGCGCGTCGGCTTCGATGCAAAAGACGTCGAAGACGTCGTGATGGGGACGGGTTCCGGCGTCGGCGATCATGCGATGGACATCGCGCGCATGTCCGTGCTCGACGCGGGTTGGCCGGTGACGACGCCCGGCGTGTCGCTGCACCGTTTCTGCGGGTCGGGCCAACAGGCGGTCACCGTCGCGGCGATGGGGATCCTCGCGGGGCACCAGGAATGCGTGATCGGCGGCGGCGTCGAATCGATGTCGCGACCGGCGTCGCTGTCTGTCGACGGGTTCACCGCGAACAACAAACACCTGTACGCGCAGTATCCGCTGGTGCCGCAAGGGATCTCCGCGGATCTGATCGCGACGCTGGAAGGATTCACGCGTGCCGACGTCGATGCGCTTGGTGTGCAGAGCCAAGCGCGCGCAGCAGAGGCGATTGCGGACGGCCGGTTCAAACGCAGCGTCGTGCCGATCTACAACGACGACGGTTCGCTCGCGCTCGATCGCGACGAGTATCCGCGCCCGGGCACCACGATGGAGAGCCTCGCGGGCTTGAAGCCGGCATTCGTGAAGATGGGCGCGATGGTGCCGCCCAACGATAAGCGCACGTTCGATCAGATCTGTCAGGCGGTGTATCCGCAGATCAAAGGCGTCGAACACGTGCATCACGCGGGCAATTCGTCGGGCGTCGTCGACGGCGCCAGCGCAGTGTTGTTGGCGTCACCCGACTACGCACGGGCGCACGGTCTCAAACCGCGCGCGCGGATCCTGATGAGCGCAACCGCCGGTGCGGAACCGGTGATCATGCTGACGGCGCCGGCACCGGCCGCCGAGATCTGCCTGAAAAAAGCCGGCATGACGAAGAAGGACATCGACCTGTACGAGGTCAACGAAGCGTTCGCGGCGGTGGTGCTGAAGTTCAAGCGCGAATTCGGCATCGATGACGAACGCTTGAACGTGAACGGCGGCGCGATTGCGCTCGGACATCCGATCGGCGCGACCGGCGGCATGTTGATTCAGACGGCGCTCGACGAACTCGAACGCCGCGACCTGTCGACCGCGTTGATTGCGATGTGCACCGGCGGCGGCATGGGCACGGCAACCATCATCGAACGGATCTGACGATCCGTTCGATGATGATCAAAAGGGTCTGACCCCTTCAGGGGTCTGACCCCTGCGGGTGATCGAAAGGGTCTGACCCCTGCGGGTGCGGCATCAGGTGCCCGGCAGTCTCGCGGGGTCGGGCACCTGCGACGCGGGCCATGGCGTATTGTGTCTTCGGTGACTCGATAGAAGATGCCAAACGCAAAGCGATGAAGCATCGTCCTGCGTGCCGATCTCCTCACTTCTGGATAGGCGAGCGGCGCTTCGCTGATCCGTTCGGCAGCGGCCAGGAACTCATCTAGAAATGAAGCGCCGAGACCAGGTCGCTGAGATTTGTACCAACGAGCTGCATCATCAATGTCGCGTTGCGCCGCAGGACGGATCCTGACGGAACGACTCACAGGGCTCGTCGAATACGATCTACAACCACGTGAGCGAGCTCTCCGGGGTCACCGTCAAATTCGTATTGGTTCAATCGTTCGTCCAAAAGACGGCGTTGACCTTCGGTGAGCGGAATACTCCCTTCCTCTGCCGCTATGCTGTCCCAGAGGTCCTCGACGAGCTTCAATCGTTCTTCGAGAGTCAGATCCT
>CAYUMA010000486.1:0-11156 GCA_964445675.1 uncultured Pseudomonadales bacterium
CAGGTGTCCTCGCTCGCGGTGTGCGTCAACCCGGGACGCGCGTTCAACTGCTATTGGGAGATGCCGTTTCGCAAACGCGCGCGGCTGACGATGCAGAACCTCTCCGACGAGCAGATCTATGTCTACTACCAGATCAACTACACGTTGACCGACGTGCCGGACGACGCTGCGTATTTTCACGCGCAGTTCCGACGCACGAACCCGCTGCCGTACAAGGACGTGTATCGGATTCTCGACGGCGTTGAGGGGCACGGCCATTACGCCGGCACGTACATGGCGTGGGGCGTCAACAATGCGGGCTGGTGGGGCGAAGGCGAGATCAAGTTTTTCCTCGACGGCGACAAGGAATTTCCAACGATCTGCGGTACCGGCACCGAGGATTATTTCTGCGGCGCCTACAACTTCGATCCGGGTTCGATGGAGCGCGACCGTCCGGGTGGCCCCGGCTACGTCGAATTCAACACGCCCTATGCGGGAATGCCGCAGGTGATCCGTCCCGACGGACTGTACAAATCGCAACAGCGCTTCGGGCTGTACCGCTGGCACATCATGGATCCGATCCGCTTCGAGACGGACTTGCGCGTGACGATCCAAGCGCTCGGCTGGCGCACGCACAAGGACCGCCAGTATCTGCCGCTGCAGGACGACATCGCCTCCGTGGCGTTCTGGTACCAGACCTTGCCGACCGCGCCGTTCCCGCAATTGCCGGACCGCGACTATCTCGAGGTGATTTGACGCGGCCTCTTCACGCAGGAGTCACGCAGGAGTCACGCAAGAGTCACGCATCGTTACGAACGCTCCACGCGCGGCATCACGACGCAGTAGACGTGATAGGCGAGTTCCGTCCATGCCGACGGTTCCGGGGCGCGGCCCGGCAACAACGGCGGATTACGCGGCGCGAATTCGACACGCACGCGGATTTCGCTGCGCCCGCGCGTCAGTTCCAGCGGCAACAGAAACTCGTCGTCACGGAAGCGTCGATTCGACGTGATCACCGTCGGCGCAGTCGCGCCCAACTCGCCGTCGAAGAACGGGAACGAGTGATAGACGGTATTCGAGCCGGCGAGAAACCAGACGCCCGCGTCGGCCCAGCCTTGATCCGTCTCTACCGACACAATCGCGCGCTGATTCGCGAAGGCGTAGTCGAGGGTCCGTCGCAGCATCACGCCATGATTGTCCGGTCGTAGTGCGAACGTGAACTGCGACGCGCCGACTGTGCGCCGCCCCTGCATGGACTCGGCCGGGAATATCTCGAGTTCCTCCGGTGGCTCGCGCGAGACGACGGCCGTACCGTCATGCGCGCGCGGATCCGCACGCACCTCGAACGACCCGGTCATCGCGTTGATATCGGTGTGAAGCAGCAGAATCTCGTTCGGGTCCGCTTCGACATCCGCCGCGGGGCGCGATACGCGAGTGGGACTCAACAACACGCGGCCGATCGCGACGCGACCGATCCGGGGCTGAATGCGTAAGCGCTGCCGGCCGTCGTGCACCAACTCGACTACGGAAGCAGGCGCGACGCGCGTCTGAAACCGATACGCCCCTGCCGGGCGCCCGACGTTGCGAACACCGCCCGCGCCCATGTACGCCTCGCGCACTTCTGCGCCGCCGATGTCGTCATTGACCTGGATCCACACCGCCGCATCGAACAGGTCGGCGCCGCACGCGAGTTCGAGCCATAAATAGTAGCGCCCGCGCCGTGCGTCGAACTCGTAGTCGACACAGTGCGCAGGCTCGGCGAGCGGATGCGCGATCGAGAGCGGCAGATGATCGGGGCCCCATTCATAACGCGACACGATCGTGTACGGGTCGCTCGCTCGCGGCGAGTGGTACCGATGTGCGCGTTCGCTCGACGCGTCGCCGATGGAAAGCGTATCCGTCAGCACGAGGCTCGGGCTCGGCAAGCCGTACCAATGGACCACTGAACGGTAGTGTTCGGCGGATTCATTCTCGCCGCCGTGCTCGAAGCGAATCTGCGCGCGCTGCCCGAACGGCATCAGATCGGCCAGCAGAAAACGGTATGCCGAATGAATCAAATCGCGTGGATCTTGCGCAAGCGCCTTTTCGACGACGCCGACCGGGTGGCCCACCAACGGCAGCGTCATGGTGCGACCGCCCCAGTAGTCGCCGCCGCCGCCCCACTCCTCCGTGCCCGTGCCTTGCACCTGCGGCGTGCGGCTGTCATCGAAGAAGAAGCGCGGGTCGCCTTCGAGCGTGGTCAAACCATTGGCGTCGGTGAAAACGAACGACGTGCCGACGAGACTGCCCGACCAATCGCGCGCGCCTTCGATGTCGCACGTATCGAGAAACGTCAGATCCGCGCCGAACCGCGGTACACCGTGATCCGCAAACGTCGCATGAAAATAGCCGACGTGGTTCCAAGCGCCGGCGTACGGCATACACCGCAGCGACCAGCGACCGCCGTCGATGGCAGGACCGGCGTGCGCCGCCACGAGTTCGATTTTCGCCGCGCGGAAGTACGGCATCGGAAACTGACAACTCAGTACCACGCGATCCGCGTGAAAACGGATCGCCATCGGCAGCGCTTTGACGAGCCACTCGCGCGCATCGGAGTTGTGCAACGTGCCGGCGCCGAAGAACAGATCGAGCGGCGCATCGACCGACGCACACGCGCGGTCGTCCCATGTGATCTTCAGTCGCGCGCCGCCGAACTCGACTGCGCGCGCGGCGGGCACGGAAATCTCGAAATAGCGGATCGTCGCGGGCGCGGTGCGCAACTCGCACAACATTGCCGTCGCATCCGCGCGCAGCGCGAAGGTGCCCCCGTGGCTGATAGAACCTGCGGTCGGCGCCTGGTCGAGGCCTGCGTTCGCGAGCAGTTCGAGCACCGCCGGATCGGGTGCCGTGCGGCCATCCCATGGCACGAGCGGACGGCTCAACGGCAACCCCGGCACGAACTGGTGATAGATGTAGTAGCCGGTGCCGTAGAACGTCCGCGAGTACGCGAGCCGCAGTCCGCGCGCGAACGGCATCGGCACCCAGTTGAGGTCCGCGCCGTGCGTCGTCGCATACGTCAACGCGAGCGGTGGTGGAAACAGCGCCGCCGGGACGAACACCGCGGCGTCGAGCTTGCGGGTCGGGTCGGGCGTCGTCGATTCGGCGACGATGTGATCGACGCCATCGATCTCGTAGTGCCACGGGCTACCGTGCCAGTGGTTCGTCCGCACGAAATACAGCACGCCGGCGCCTTCGACATCGAGCGTGACGTTGAAATCTTCGGCCGCTTGATAGAGGAAGTGCGACGCATCCGCGGTGCGGTTGCCGCCAGTGCGGTCGTACGTCGAGCGCAACTGCGCGCGCACGCCGATCCGCTGCTGCGCCCATTGGTCCCATAAGAGATACGCATCCTCGCCAACGGGAATGACGGGCGGTGAGTCGGCGTTCACCAGCGTCACTCGGCTGTGCACCGGGTATCCGCCAACACCCAGCGCCGTTGTGTGTCGATCCGTTCGAGGATGCAGTCGTCGCCGTGTTTGAGCAGCCGAAACTGCGTCGGCGCGCCGGTGTCCCGCCCCATGATCCGATTGTTCTGCGCGTCCCGATACAACAGCGGCTCGATGCTCAACACGCTTTCGTGCACGAGCGCGTCGTCGGCAAGCTGCACGGCGGCGCCGCCCTGCGCGGCCGAAACCACGCGTTCGAGCTCCGCGTGACTCGACGGCGTCGGCGCAACGATTCGCGCGGGACGATCTGACGTAGCGACGCTGCAGGCAGCCAACACCGGGATCAGCGCAACGATCCCGATGATCCGAATTCGCCTCAACACATCACCGCCGCACGATCCTGTTCTGCAGCCAGATGGGTTTGATAACGATGCCGTCGAGGGGCACTTCGAGCGACGCCGCCGCCACGCCGCCTTGCCGCGAGATTCCGGACGGCGCCGGGCACGTCCCTGTCACTCGATACAAAAGCGCCGCTGCCAGGCGCCGCTCGAGCGGATCGCCGAGCGCGTGGTCATAGTCGTCGGCGACCGAGCAGCCGGTGATCACCGCGCCCGGACTGCTCGCCGTATTCGCCGGTGAAAAACCGTCCGTGTAGTCGCCAAAACCCTTCGCGTTCACGCCCTTGAACTCGACGGTGAAATAGGTCGTGCCGCAGTTGTCCTGCGGATAAAAGCCGTATGGCTTGCCGCACGTCGTCGAGCCGATCTGAATCACTTCGACGTCGATACCCTGCAGTGCGTTGATGATCGACTCGCTCGCCGAGCACGTGTTGGGACCGGTGAGGACGAACACGCGTGGCAGATCGAGCGTCGGCAAAGGCTGTCCCGCCGGTGCGGAGAAACCGTTCGCGGTCGACTCGAACGGCTGCGGCGCCAGCGCGCGACCGGTGACCGGATCAGTGTTCGGGTATTTTGCATTGAACGTCAACAACTCGAAGGTCTTGCCGGCGGTGCGCGCGCTGCCGGCGATCATATAAGCCGCTTCGGCTGCGATATCGAGATAGCCGCCGCTGTTGTAACGAATGTCGAGGATCAGGTCGACAACGCCGGCCGCGTCGAGTTGTGCGACCGCGTCGATCAGTGCCTGCTCCGCGGTCGCCAGGTGGTCGTTGAACAACATATAGCCGACGGTTCCCGACGACGTCGCGAAGGTGCGGACGTTTTGTACGGGCACCGACGTCACGTTGACCGCCGTCAGCGTCACCGACCGTGTCGTTGCGGCGCCCTGATCCAACACGACGAACGTGTGGCTGACGCCGGCTTGCGCTGGGAACAGACCGGCATTCAGCGTATCGACGCCGGCCTGGGTGCCGTCGTTGACCGCATCGACGCCATCGACACTGAGCACCTGCGCGCCGCGCGCGAGATTTACGGCCGCACTCGTCGCGGGCGATCCGGGTTCGGTATACGCAACGACAATCCGGCGCGGGGGCGACGCGGCGACCAGCGCCCACTCGGCGCCGTAACCGGGCGCGACGCCCGATTGCGAGCGTGCGAGCCAGTCGCTGGTGGGCAGGTGGAAATGAAATCGATCCTTCGGGCGATTCGACGGGGTCAGCGCGGTCGTTTTCAGCAAGTCGAAGTACGCGAGCGTGGTGTATCCGGCCGGGTCCCGGTCGACGATCTCCGCGTACCACAGATACAGATCGTTGCTCCACGATCGCAGCCAGTTGTTTTCCGTCAGCACGGAACCCTGCACGTCGGGATACGCGCGGCCAGTCGCGGGGTTGATGCCGCCGTGCGGCACGGCGCACTGCGCCTGGAAGTTGCTCGCGGCAGCGAAGGTGCCTGCGACCCAGGTGGCCGCCGGAGGGCTCGATCCGCCTCCGCCGCCACTGCCGCCACCGCCGCCGCACGCAACGGCGAGCAGCGCGACGAGGGTAGTCGCGACCGCGCGAGACGCGCCGCAGGCGCGTGGGTTTCTGGTTGCTGACATCGATTGCCTGGTGTATTTGCTTGGGCTTAAGACCTGTTATCAAGAATAGCGCCGACGCTAACACGATGGACGACCTCGCGACGCAACTCACAACCTCGATTTGGGCCACGCTCGGCCGCGACGCTGCGGACTTGACGGCGTTGCGCTTCGACAGCGCCGGCGCGCTACCGTCGATCTTCGCAGTCACCGACCTGGCGAGCGCCGCGATCGCGACCGCTTCCCTCGCCATCGCGCAGCTGATCGAGCGCCGCGGCGGCAAGCGGCCGATGGTGCGCGTTGATCGCCGACTCGCGTCGTTCTGGTTCCGGTCGTCGCTGCGTCCACTCGGCTGGGCGCTGCCCGGTCCGTGGGATCCGATCGCCGGCGACTACCGCACCAACGACGGTTGGATTCGCCTGCACACCAACGCACCGCACCATCGCGCGGCCGCCGAACGGGTGCTCGCCGTCCACGCTGACAAACAAACCATCGCCGCCGCAGTCGCGCTCTGGTCGGGCGCCGAGCTCGAGCACGCAATCGTCGACGCCGGCGGCTGCGCGGCCGCGATGCGTGCGGTGGCGCAATGGCGCGCGCATCCGCAAGGTCGCGCCGTCGCAGCTGAATCGCTCATCGACAGCGCCGCGACCGAAATCGGTCCCGACGCGCGTGGCACATTCAACGCCGCACGACCGCTCGCCGGAATCCGCGTGCTCGACCTGACGCGTGTACTCGCCGGGCCTGTCGCGAGCCGCTTTCTGGCCGGCTACGGCGCGCAGGTGTTACGCATCGATCCGCCGTGGTGGAACGAACCCGGCGTCGTGCCGGAAGTGACGCTCGGCAAACGCTGCGCGCGGCTCGACCTCGCGCTTCCCAACGACCGCACTCGGTTTGACGAGCTACTGAGCGGCACGGACGTGCTGCTGCACGGCTACCGCGCGCAGGCACTCGAGCGGCTCGGCTACGACGCGGCGGCCCGACGACGACTGCGCCCGGGTCTCATCGACGTGTGTTTGAACGCGTACGGCTGGACCGGACCGTGGCGCGATCGGCGCGGCTTCGACAGTCTCGTGCAGATGAGCGCCGGCATCGCCGACGCGGGCATGCGGTGGCAGAACGCCGACCGGCCGATTCCGCTGCCCGCGCAAGCGCTCGATCACGCGACCGGATATCTGATGGCCGCCGCGGCGGTGCGCGGAATTACGCGGCGCCTCGCGAGCGCGCAGGGCACGCAAGCGCGGCTGTCGCTGGCGCGCACTGCAAAGCTTCTGGTTGACCAGGGCGAAGCACCTCCGGCGCCACTGCTCGCAGCCGAGACTGCCTCCGATCGCGCGCCGGGCATCGAACGCACGCCGTGGGGCGACGCCCAACGATTGTTCCCGCCCGCGTCGATCGACGGTGCGCCGATGCGCTGGGATTTGCCCGCGTCCGATCTCGGCTCGGCGCCGCCCCGCTGGCTCTGATCAGCGCGCCGGGTGGCGCGCTCGTTGACACGATTCGCGTGTTGGCGAGCGAGGCATGATCGGCGAGAATGCGCACGGCCCCGCAGAATGTGGGGGGTCCGCGCGATAACCCAACCTGAGAAAAACCTCAATGCGAATTCGACCGACGACGACCCTGGCCCTGTTTGCGACACTGCTCGGCGCGACCCTCGCGACGACCCTCGCGCACGCCGCGCCGGACCTGAACGATCCCAAACAAAAACTCAGCTACGCCATTGGCACCGGCATCGGCGCCAACTTCAAGAAACAAGGTGTCGACATCGACCCGGACGCATTGCTGGCGGGCATCAAGGACGCGATGGCCGGGAAACTCGCGATGACTGAAGCCGAGATCGGCGCGACGCTGAACGCGGCGCGCACGGATTTGCTCGCAAAACAACAGGCGAAGCAGCAGGCGGATGCAGGGGTGAACACAACCGCCGGTGAAGCGTTCCTCGCCGCCAACGCCAAAAAAGAAGGGGTCACAACGACCGCGTCGGGGCTGCAATACCGAGTGATCAAACCCGGCACCGGCAGAACGCCCAAGCCGAAGGACACTGTCAAAGTGCACTACGAAGGCACGTTGATCGACGGCACCGTCTTCGACAGCTCCATCAAACGCGGCGAGCCGGCGACGTTTCCGGTGAACGGCGTGATCGCCGGCTGGACCGAAGCGCTGCTGTTGATGAAAGAGGGCGCCAAATACCAGCTCGTCATTCCGCCGAATCTCGCATACGGGGTGGCGGGACAGGGTCCGATCGGTCCGAACTCGGTGCTGATCTTCGACGTCGAGCTGATCGGTATCGAGAAGTAGTAGCGCGCGAACCCAACAGGGGGCCCCATGCGCTGGAGCGGCGGACGTCGCAGCGAAAACGTCGAAGATCGGCGCGGGATGCCGGGCGGACCGGTACTCGGCGGCATCGGCACGATCGTGCTGCTGTTGCTCGCGTGGTATCTCGGCATCGATCCGACCCCGCTGTTGCAGGAGATCCAGACCAACTCGGTCGCAACGGAGTCCGGCCCTGCGCCCGATCTTGCGCAGGACCCGCTCGCCGACTTCGTCGCGGCCGTGCTCGCGACGACGGAAGACACGTGGCGCGCCGAGTTCGCGCAGCACGGCGAGACCTACACCGACCCGGCGCTGGTGCTGTTCAGCGGCAGCGTCGCATCCGCGTGCGGTCGGGCCGACGCCGCGGTGGGACCGTTCTATTGTCCTACCGACCAGAAGGTCTACATCGATCTCGACTTCTATCGCGATCTGCGCGAGCGATTCAACGCGCCGGGCGATTTTGCCCAGGCGTACGTCATCGCACACGAGGTCGGCCATCACGTGCAGAACCTGCTCGGCACGTCCGATCGCGTGCGCGAACTGCAGCAGCGTGGTCCCGCGACTGAGGCAAACCGTCAGTCGGTGCGCCTCGAACTACAGGCGGACTGTTATGCCGGGATCTGGGCCAACCGCGCCGACCGCGAAAGCCAGATCATCGAAGCTGGCGACGTCGACGAAGCACTGACCGCGGCGAGCGCAATCGGCGATGATCGGCTGCAGCGCCAGACGCAGGGACAGGTGACGCCGGATTCGTTCACGCACGGCACGTCGGCGCAACGCGTGCATTGGTTCAAGCAAGGCCTCGAGTCCGGTTCGATCGACAGCTGCGATACGTTTACTTCCGAGTTCTGACGTGCACGTGCGCGCGCTGCTGCTGATCGCACTGATCGCAGCCGCGCACGTCGCGGCGGAACCGATCCAGGTCCGCGAGTTCGCCCGCCTCCCCGAATTCGAAGAAGCAAAACTCTCGCCGACCGGAAAATATCTTGCGGTGTCGTTGCGGCGCGATGGCCAGAAGATCCTGGTCGTGCTCACGCTCGATGGACTCGACGTCGCGAGCGTCGTGAAATTCAACCCGCCGAACGAGGTGAATCGATTCGTCTGGGCGAACGACGAGCGGCTCCTCGTGTCGCTCGCAATCACGCTGGGCGCTTATGACTTTCCGGCGACCACCGGCGAACTCTATGCTGTGGATGCAGACGGGCAGAACGCGAAGATGGTCTTTGGCCGCCGCGCCGCCGACCGGGACGCGCCGGCAAGTCGCATCGGCGGTGTCGAAGACTTCCACGGATCGCATCGGCTCACGAGCCTCCTGCCCCACGATCCGAAGCACGTGCTCATTACGACGTATCGCGACACCCGCGCGGCACGCCAACGGATTACCGAAGCGGCGCTGCTCGACATCTATTCCGGGCGCCTTCGCCGCGTCACACGCTCGCCGCTGGGCGACGCCTACCTGCTCGCCGATCACGCCGGCATCGTGCGTTTTTCGCTCGGTCGCAACAAGGATTTTGCGATTGAGGTCCATTACCGGGAAAACGCCGACGCGCCGTGGCAACGCGTCGCCGTCAGCGCATTCGGCGACGGCGAGATGCTTCCGATCGCGTTCGCCGGTGATCCGCACCGCGTCTACATCTTCGACAATCGCGCGACCGACACGCGCGGCCTGTGGCTGCTCGACCTCAGAACCGGCGTCGCCAAAGAAGTGTTTCGTGATCCGCGCGTCGACGTCGACGCGGCGCTCGTCGCCGCGCCCGATGGCGTCGTCTACGGCGCGCGCTACGCACCGGGTCGGCTCGCTTATCACGTGCTCGATGACGCGCAGCCGTATGCCGCGATGCTGCACGCCGCGGTCGCGCGGTTTCCCGGTGAATACGTCGACATCACGAGCTTCACGCGCGATCGCACGCGCGCGTTGATCCATGTCGTCAGCGACCGCGACGCCGGGTCATTTTATCTGTACGACGTACGTGACGGCAGCTTCAAGCGGGTGCTGCGCAGCCGCCGCTGGCTCGACCCGCAGCGGCTCGCGAGCGTCAGCCCCGTGGAAATCGTCGCGCGCGACGGCGCGGCGCTGCGCGGTTTTTTGACGCTGCCGAACGGTGCGGCGCAACCGGCCCCGATGATCGTGATGCCCCACGGCGGCCCGCACGGCGCCAGCGACAACGCGCTCTTCGAGGAAACCGCGCAACTGTTCGCGCAATACGGCTATGCGGTGTTGAAAGTGAACTACCGCGGGTCGGCCGGGTACGGCCGGCGCTTCCTGGCCGCCGGCTTCGGCCAATGGGGCGGCGTGATTCAGCACGACATTACCGACGCCACGCGCTGGGCGATTGCGCAGGGCATCGCCGATCCGCACCGCATCGCGCTTTACGGCGAGAGCTTCGGCGCGTACGCGGCGGTCATGAACACGCTGCTCGAACCGACCCTCTATAGGTGTGCGATCGGCGTGTCCGGTGTCTACAACGTGCCGCTGCTGTTCGAGTCCGGCGACGTGCAGCAAGGCGCGCTCGGACTCGCGTACCTGCGCCAGGTCGTCGGTGACGACCCCGTCGCGCTCGCAGCCATCTCACCGGTACACAACGCCGCGCGCCTCACGGTGCCGCTCTTCATCGCACACGGCGGCGTCGACGCGCGCGCGCCCGTCGCCCACGCGCGGCAGTTGCGCGACGCCGTCGTCGCGCAGGGCCGTACGATCGAATATCTGGAAAAGTCGCACGAGGGCCACGGCTACTACGCCATCGACAACCGCACCGAACTCTATGAACGCACCCTCGCCTTTCTGGCGCGCTGCTTCACGGTACCGGCGGCCCCCGCCGATCCTTAACGGCAGCTGAACAGCGCCCCCACTCGCGCGCTGGTTTTTGGGCTTGTCCGGTCCGACAGTTCGGCATAGCCTCGACACATCGCGTCATGACGTTGATCGCGGAGATCACGGTGCAACAGCGCAGTTCGATTGGCAGCGGCAGCGCTCGCATTTTGCTGGTGGCGCTTGCGCTGATCTGCACAACGCCAGCGATCGCCGCGACCCGCCCCATCGCGTACTCATTCGACGCAGACGATCACTACCTGACGAAGTCCCAGGAGTATCCGCGCTGGGCCAACCTGACAGCACGGCATGCGGCGCAAATGCCGCAGATCGAGGCGTGCCTGAGCGACGTCGTGGCGTGCCCCAATTCCCTGAAAGGCTACCGCGAGGTCGTGCTCGCGAGCCAAGACCTCTCCGCCGAACGCAAGATGAAGTTGGCCAACCGATTCATCAATGCGCGACGCTTTCGGATCGAGCCGCGCCGCGATGACGACTGGCGCACGGTCGAAGATTTCCTGCAGCTCGGCGGCGACTGCGAAGATTTCGCGATCGCCAAATACTTTCTGCTGCGCCAGGTCGGCTTTGCAGCGGACGATCTGCGCATCGCAATCACGTGGGACCGCGATGTTCAGGATTACCACGCGGTCACGGTGGTCCGGCTG
>CAYUMA010000487.1:0-1786 GCA_964445675.1 uncultured Pseudomonadales bacterium
CGGCAATTGATGCTGATGCGCTGCCGCAATTGGCGCAGCATCGGATTGCTGAGTTTCTGTCCGAGCTCGGGTTGGCCGGAAAGAACGATCTGCAGGATTTTCTCTTTGGCGGTTTCGAGGTTCGACAGCAGACGCAGATCCTCGAGCACCGCGAAGTCGAGATCCTGGGCTTCGTCGATCAGCAGCGCGACGTTGCCGCCGTTACGCAACTCCTCGAGCAGGAAGGTGTTGAGGCGCTGCAGCATGTAGAGCTTCTTGCCGTTGTGCACCGGCAGGTCGAACTCGGCGAATATGTACTCGAGAATCTCTTCGAAGGTGACATTGGTGTTGAAGATGAACACGGTCTTGGTCTTCGAATCCAAGTCGTCGAGCAACCGCTTGAGCAGCGTTGTTTTGCCGGTCCCGGCCTCACCGATGAGGGTAATGAACCCTTTGCGCTGCGTGATGCCGTAGTTCAGTGACGCAATCGCCTCGCGGTAGCGGGCGTTGAGGTAGAGGAACTTCGGGTCCGGCGTAACGTTGAACGGCCGCTCTGTCAGTTGATAAAACTCACAATACATTGGAGAAACTCGTACTTACGCAATGTCCGTGCCCAACACGCGGTACCCGCGCCCCGTGGTCGCTGGCATTGCAACCTCGCACCGCTGCAAGATGCGGCGGCCCGCCACTCGAGCAACTCGCACGCGCGCCAGAAGCCGCCTCATTCGTCAATCCCGTTGGCGCCGGGACGACCGATGCGCCGAATCTCGTCGGGCCGCAACCCATGCAAACGGATCTTGCGATGCAACGTCGCCTGGTCGATGAGCGCCTGCCGTGCCGCTGGCGCGATACTCCCGCGGTGGCGCTCCAAGAGGTGCGCCAAATACTGCCTCTCGGTGGTCTTCAAGTACTGACGCAAGGGGAGCTGGTACTCCCGCTCGTCGCGCTTGCTCGGCGCCTTGTGCGAGCCCCCGGGGACGTCGACCTCACGGATGACGTCGCCCTTCGCCCGCAACACGGCCCGCTCCATGACGTTCAACAGCTCGCGGATATTGCCGGCCCACGAGTAGTTCATCAGCTGCTCGAGCGCGCCATCGGCGACGCGGTTGATCTTCTTTTCGCGCGCCAGGGCATTGTTACGCAGGAAATCCGCCACCAGCAACGGCACATCAGCAACGCGCTCGCGCAACGGGGGCAAGTTCACCGGTACAACGTTGATGCGATAGTAGAAGTCCTCGCGGATCCGGCCTTCTGCGACGCACGCCTTGAGGTCTTGATTGGTCGCCACAACCACCCGCATATCGACACTGATGCGCCGGTTGCTCCCGAGCCGTTCGATGGCGCGTTCCTCGAGCACTCGCAGCAGCTTCGCCTGCATCGCCAGCGGAATGCTCTCCACCTCGTCTAGGAAGAGCGTGCCACCGCTGGACAGCTCGATTTTGCCGACGCGATCCTGAACCGCTCCGGTGAACGCGCCGCGTTCGTAGCCGAACAGCTCGCTCGCCAGGAGCGCCTCCGGCACCGCCGCGCAGTTGATCGCGACGAAACGGCCCGCCTTACGCTTGCCCTGGAAATGGATGGCACGTGCCACCAACTCCTTGCCGGTCCCGGACTCGCCGGTAATGACGACAGTGACGTCGCTCTGTGCCAGCATCTCGATCGTCTGGAAGACCTCGAGCATCGCCGGATCCCGACTGACCATTTTGGCGAACGTGTACTTGTCGGAGAGCTCTTTGCGGAGATACTCGATCTCGTCCAGCAGGCGACGGCGCTCGAGCACCTTCTGGGTGGCGAGCAAGATGTCGTC
>CAYUMA010000488.1:0-11839 GCA_964445675.1 uncultured Pseudomonadales bacterium
GGTGGACGCGATACCCGGAAACACGAACGTCTGGCGCATCCAGGCAGACACGCCCGGCGTCTACGAAGGCCTGTGCGCCGAGTTCTGCGGCCTTGATCACGCGAAGATGCGGTTCGACGTCGTCGTGCATGCCCCCGACGCGTATGCCGCTGCGCTGGCGGCCGCCGCTTCCGGCGCGGGAGCAGAACCGTGAGCGCGCAGGCCACTTCGGCTGCGGGCGGGCGGGCGCTGCGGCTGCATCGGCAGCTCACCGCGATCTGGGCCACCGGACCCGGTCTGCAGCGTCTCGCGGCAGTCAACCATTCGGTGCTCGGCATCCGGTTCATGGCGACGGCGTTCGTCATGCTCGCGATCGGCGGCGTGCTCGGCATGCTGACGCGCGTGCAGCTCGCGACGCCCGACTCGGCCTTCATGGACGCGGAGACCTACAACCAGGTCTTCACGATGCACGGCTCGATGATGTTGTTCCTGTTCGCGATCCCGATGATGGAAGGCATCGCGGTCTACCTCACGCCGAAGATCCTCGGCACCCGCGACTTCGCCTTCCCGCGCCTGACCGCGTACGGCTACTGGTGCTACCTGTTCGGCAGCACGATCCTGATCGTCTCGCTGCTCGCCGGTGTCGGGCCCAACAGCGGCTGGTTCATGTACACGCCGCTCAGTTCGAACGTCTACACGCCGGGCATCAACGCGGACGCTTGGCTCCTCGGCGTGACATTCGTCGAGATATCGGCCCTGACGCTTGCGGTCGAGATCGTCGTGTCGATCCTCAAGATGCGTGCGCCCGGCATGTCGTTCGACCGCATGCCGATCTTCGGCTGGTACATGCTCGTCACCGCGCTGATGATGCTGGTGGCCTTTCCACCGCTGATCCTCGGTTCGATTCTGCTCGAGATGGAACGCGCCTTCGGCCTGCCGTTCTTCGATCCGACGCGCGGCGGCGACGCTCTGCTCTGGCAGCATTTGTTCTGGCTGTTCGGCCACCCCGACGTTTACATCATCTTTCTGCCGATGGCCGGCGCGTTGTCGACGATGATCCCGGTCTTCGCCGGCCGGCCGCTGGTCGGATACCGCGCGATCGTCGTCGCGATCATCGCGCTGGCATTTCTCAGCTTCGGCATCTGGGTGCACCACATGTTCGCGGTGGGCATTCCGCATCTCGCACTCGCGTTCTTTTCGGCGGGTTCGGCGATCGTCGCGGTGCCGACCGCGGTGCAGATCTTCGCGTGGCTCGCGACACTCGCGCATGGACGACCGCGCTGGGATCTGCCGATGCTCTATATCTTCGGCTTCTTCTTCATATTCGCGCTCGGTGGCCTGACGGGCGTGATGCTCGCGATCGTGCCGTTCGACTGGCAGGTGCACGACACCCAGTTCGTCGTCGCGCACCTGCACTATGTTGCTGCCGGCGCCCTCGCGTTCCCGATGCTGGCTGGCTTGTACTACTGGCTGCCGCTCGTGACGGGGCGCGTCGCGGTACGCGGGCTCGCGTTGCCGGCGTTCTGGCTGATTTTCGTCGGGTTCAACCTGACCTTTCTACTGATGCATCTGGTCGGTCTGCTCGGCATGCCGCGGCGTATCTATACCTATCAAGGGCACGAGGGTTGGGACGGCCTGAATCTGCTGTCGTCGGTCGGCGGATTCGTCATGACGATCGGCTTCGGACTGCTGATCATCGACGTGCTGGTACAACTGCGTTACGGGCGAAAGCGCCGCCGCGATCCGTGGAATGCGACGACATTGGAATGGGCGATGCCGATTCCGCCGCCGCCCTATGCCTTTGCATCGCTGCATCACGTCGATGAGCCGCACGACCGAGTCGCGCCCGCGACGCTCGCACCAGCGCTGGCGCGCGGCGAAGGCTACCTCGGCTTCACGCGCAATGGCTGGCAGGAGACGCTCGGCGTGCACATGACCAGCGGCGTCCCCGATCAGCTCATCATCTTGCCGCGCGCAACCTATCTGCCGCTATGGACCGCGCTTGCAACGGCAGGCGCGGTGCTCGCGATGCTCGCGCAGCTCTATGCGCTGTCGGCCGCGGGCGTACTCGTTGTCCTCGGACTCTTCGTATTCGGTGCCCAGAGTGCTGGTCTTGCGCGCGACTATGGTCCGCTTGCAGTCGGCCGCGGCGTCAGCGTGCCGCCGCACACGGAGGTGGCAGGTTCGCCGCCCTGGTGGGCGCTCATCTTCGCACTCGTGTCCGACGGCACGTTGTTCACGTCGCTACTGTTCGGCACGCTCTACTTGTGGCTCTCCGCGGCGAACTGGCCGCCGCCGCTGACACCGCACACCGACCTCGTGCTCGCGCTGACTGTAGTTGCCGCACTCGTGGTGGCCGCGGTGTGTGCGCGCGGATCACTGCGGGCGATTGCGGGCGGCGCGAGACCGCACGCTTGGATCGGCGTGGCCACGCTCGCGCTTGTCGGTAGCATCGCCGTGCTCGTGGTGCTGATCGGCGACATCGTGCCGCATCCGCGCATACACGCACTCGGCGCGACGGCCGCTGCGCTGCTGGGCTACGTCACGGTGCACGCAGGTATCGGGCTGCTGTTCCTCATCAGCAACGTGCTGCGCATCGGCGCAGGACTCGCGTCGCCGCGGCGGAACATCGATCTGCGTCTGACCCGGCTGTGGCTCGACTACACGGCGGTGACCGGCGCGATCGCGATCGGTCTGGTCCTCGCGTTGCCGGCACTCATTGCTGTGATCGAGACGCGACCGTGAACGCACCACCTGTTCCGCCGCGTCAACTCGGGCTATTGGTCGCGGGCTTCGGCATCTGGTGCAGCGCGCTGGTTGTGCTGTACGCGCTGCATGCGATCGGTTGCACCTTCGCCTGGCCAACGGAAGCGCTCCGATTGGGTCTCGTCGTAATCCTGCTGATCCATCTGGCGCTACTCGGCTGGCTGTGGCGCGGTCAGGCCAGACGTCCTTCGGACGTGGACGTCGACACGACAGCAGCTTTCCTTCGCTGGGTGAACATCGGATGTCTGATCGCCGCGATCGCGGCCACCGTCCTCGTGCTCGGTCCACCGCTGCTGCTGACTACCTGCATGTAACGGGTGACCACTCGACGAGTGGGACTGCAGTCGCCGCTGCGCGCCTCACACCCGTTTCACAGGAGCGTCAGTCCAGTCGCGATGACGACGCCACACACCAGTAACAGCATTGCGCAGTACCCCATGACGTCCTTCGCCTGCAGTCCGGCAATTGCAAGCACCGGTAACACCCAGAACGGCTGAATCAGGCTCGTCCATGCATCGCCCCAAGCGACCGCCATGGACACGCGCGCCATATCCGCGCCGAGCGCAACGCCAGCCGGCAACAGCGCAGGGCCTTGTACCGCCCACTGTCCGCCACCCGACGGCACGAAAAAGTTGACGATCCCCGCGGACACGAAAGCCACCAACGGCAACGTCCGTTGGGTTGCGACGGAGAGGAGCGCCTTAGAGAGTGTGTCAGCGAGACCCGAACCGACCATGATCCCCATGATGCCCGCATAGAACGGAAACTGAATGATGATGCCGCCGCTACCCTTCACCGCTTCTTGCAGCGACGCGAGGAGCCGGCGCGGCGTGCCGTGCAGCAGGACAGCAAGCGTCAGGAAAAGGAAGTTGACGGCGTTGAGCGTGAGTCCGCCGCCGCGGC
This sequence comes from uncultured Pseudomonadales bacterium, assembly GCA_964445675.1. GTDB lineage: Bacteria > Pseudomonadota > Gammaproteobacteria > Pseudomonadales > Azotimanducaceae > DATJGR01. Next base: position 3,649 of record CAYUMA010000488.1, read on the forward strand.
CGAAGTACGCCGCGAGCCAAACAACGCCGACGAAGCCGACGAGCCAGGAAATGCCGCGGCTCGTCTCGAGCCGGTCCGCGGGTCGCTCGATCCTGGCATCGTCCGGCACGGCATCAGGAAGTAACGCTCGATCGACGAAGTAGCTATCCGCGTCGCTCGGCAGCATCAGCCGGTTGACGAGTGGCACGACGACGAACAACGCTGCGACGATGGTGAGGTTGAAGAATGCAAACGTCGTCTGACTCGTCGGGATGACGCCCGTGAGTGCCTCGAACGGGTGGCCGGGCGTTGCAATCGAAAGGGGGATCGAGCCCGACAGCCCGCCATGCCAGATCACAAAACCCGAGTACGCACTGGCAATCAACAGTCGATAGTCGACGTGCACCAGACGAGCGACCTCTCTGGCGAACAGCGCGCTGGCGATCAGTCCAAACCCCCAATTGATCCAGTGAGCAACGAGCGATATCACGCTGACGGTAATGATCGCAGCACCCGGTGACCGTACCGTCCGCGCGAGCGCAACGAGCGCGCGGTGCACGATGGGCGTGCTCGCGAGCATGAAACCCGTCACGAGCACCAGCAGCATCTGCATCGAGAAGGCGAGCAGATCCCAGAAGCCGTCGCCCCACATCCTGATGATTGCGAGCGGGTCGCGACCTTCAATAACGATCGCGGCGACGATGACGACGAGCGTCAGGATGAGGACGAAGATGTAGGGATCTGGCAGATAGCGATCTACGAGACGCACGAGCGGCCGCACGGCGTTCGCGAGCATGGGCATTCCTCCTGAGCCGATTTCCGATAGTGGTGGCAACCGCGATGAGGTTGCAAGAATGACAGCAGCGGCAGCTAACGCGGCTTCCCGGCCGCGCGTCCTTAGGGTATACGCGAGAAATCTTGCGTGGTAAGTTGCAGCCCCTGCCGCATGGTCGCGCGCACCAGCAAGAAGCGCCGTCTCAAAGAGAAAAAAGGAGCGTCACAATGGCTCGTATTCGCCCGTTACTGACTGTGCTGCTCGCGCTCGGCGCGATGACCCTGGCCGCGTGTGCCAGTAGGCCGCCTTCGGTGACCGAATGGGACGGCCTCGTGCTGGAGCCCGATACACGGCTTGGTGCAGTGTTCATCAAGCCGGGCGCAGACATCGCTGCGTTCACGAGCGTGCTGCTCGACCCGGTGCAGATCAGTTTCGCCAGCGAGTGGAGCCCGAATCGCAGCGGCCGCAACCCGTCGACTCGGCTGAGTTCGGCAGACGTCGCGGCATTGGAGAGTGGGCTCGCAGACTTGTTCCGTGAGACTTTTCGCGCGGAGCTCGCCCGCGGCGGGTATACGCTCGTCGACGTGGCAGGCCCCGACACATTGCGCGTGTCTCCCGCCATCATCGACCTGTACGTGACGGCGCCGGCATCGAACTCCGCCGGGCGATCGCGGACTTATACCGCGAGCTCAGGACGCATGACGCTCGTTGCGGAGCTGCGCGACTCGGTCACGAATGAAATCCTCGCTCGCGCGGTCGACTCGCGCAGCGGCCGCAGTGGCGCCGGCATGATGACGTGGACGAACAGCGTGACGAACCGCGCGGACGCGCGCCGGGCAATCAACGCGTGGGCGCAGGCGCTGCGACGCGGTCTGGACGGGGTGTACGGCAGACCGGTCGCGGCCGAAACCGCCGCCGAAACCGCCACCGAAACCGCCACCGAAACCGCCACCGAAGCAGCGGCGCCTGCACCGTAGCGTTCGTTCAGAGCCGGTCGTTGAGCGTCACGCCGATGCCAAACGTGGTCTGACGCCAGTTGTAGTCGATCAGGCTCTCGCCGTAACCGGTGAAGATCTGCACGTAGCCGCGCAAGGGTCCCAGCAGCGGACGCGTTGCCCACGTCAACTGCGCGCCGCCCTTGCCGGTGTTCGGATTGCCGCGGCCCATCAGTGAAAAGCTGTTCGCGCCCCACTTGTAGTACGCGGTGAGTTCGCCGTAGCCGTAGTAGTCCTCGATGTTGGGATTCTCATCCTCGTAGCCGGCCGGTTTGACGCGCGCCCATGCTTTTGCCAGCAGCGCGAAGTTGCCGCGCTCCAACCCCGCCTGCACGAACAATCTGTCCCAACTGCGTGAGATCGGGTCGGTGCGCCCGTTCGATTCGTGGACGTAGCCGAAATTCAGCAGATTCCATTGCATCCCGCCAACCTCGATGCCGGGTCGGTAGCTGCCGAAGAGTTCCGGCATGTAGTTCGTTTCGCGAAACGGCCGTGAGTTGTCCTGACTGTATACCTGCCACCAACTCTGCTGTGTGTAGGCGAACCACAACCCCCAGCGACGGTCGTCGGAAGCCATCAGCCGTGCCTTGAAGCTCAACTGGAACTTCGCTTCGACGTCCCTGAAATCTACGTCTTCATCGAACGCATCAAACAGCGGTTCGTAGGGTTGCGTGTTGAGGTCGGACGTGTAGCGCCCGAACAGCAGGTAGTTCGGATGATAGAGCGCGACGTAGGCGGGTGCCGAATCGGGGGCAAATCCCCAGGCGGTGTCGATCAACGAGCTGTGCGGCGCGACGGCAGACGGTTGCGCTTCGTGATCGGTGTTTGCGACTGCGCGATCCCTCGCAGCGGGCGCCATGTCGGCGCTGCCGTGCACGGCAGCGCCGATCGTGCGGTCGAAACACGCGAGCCGTTCAGAGTCGTTCGCGAGTTCCAGGCACGTAGCACCAAGCGTGTCCGCGTGTGCGCCGGCAGAGGCTGCCGCGGCGCACAGCAGGACGACCCCCGCGAGGGTTCGCGCCAACAACTTCACTGCCGGGCGGCGCCGCCTCGAAACAGGTCACTCACCGCACAGCAGACGCATGCGGCGTTCGGCGCGATCGAATTCCGCGTCTGTGGTGGCGTCCAGCAGCTGTTGAGTCGCGGAGTCGCAGGCGTCTGCCGCGGCCACTGCGCTCGCAGGTGCGGCGGCGGCCGGCCGAACATCACACCTGGCGTCCGATGCGAGCCGGATGTTGTTGAAGTTGCCGCGCTCTACCGATACGCAGTCACCCACCCGCAACCCCGCCTGTTCGGTCACGATTCTGACCGTGTTGGTGCCACCGAGCAGAACCGTGTACTCGAAACCCGTCGATGATCCCGCAGCGCCGCCGACAGCGCTGCCAACGGCCGCGCCGCCGAGGCCGCGCAATGCGCGGTTACTCTGTGATTGCCCCGAGCCCGACCGGACCGCAAGCGCGCCGCCGACGAGTGCACCGGCCGTTGAAGCGCCCCGGTTCGCGAGGTTGACCTGAGAAACGGCTGTAATGCGTCCGTAGCTGACCGTGCTCGCTGCGCTCTCCAGCGCCACCATGAAGGTGAGTCCAAGGAGCACGACGCCCCACAATGAATTCGAACGCTTGTTCACTTTGATTGCTCCTTCTATTGCACTTTTCATCGTAACTCCTGGATGCTACCGCCAATGTTGGGTGGCCCTGCCACGTCGTGCGGGTGAGCCGAGCAAAATCCGCGGTGAGCTGCGGCGCCACCAACGCAATCGCTGAACGCGCTGCTCTACCTCGGCCGTGCTTCGGGCTGAGTCCGAATCGGTCTCAGCCACTTGGTCAGCTCGAGCAGCGTCTCGGGTCTCCGCCCGTGTGCGCGCTCAAATGCGTCCCGGTCTCTTTGGTATGAGTCCCGCCACCACGACACCGGATCGGTGGATAGCGGGGTTGCGCTGCGTGATTCCACGTCGTTTTCTTGCAGTCCCCGAAGACGCCCAAAGCTAAACCGATCGGCCCCACCGGTCCAGCGTCGCAGATCGAATGAAAAGCTTGACAGCGTTAGGCCTCGAGAGGTGGAAGCTACGCGACGACGTGCAGGATGTGTTGCAATGCTTGGTCGGTGTCGGATGATCCGTTCGGCTCATCGACCCAAGGGCGCGCGCACCAAAGCGCACAGAGTACGCGCGCGCCTCAACGTGCTTGTTAGGAACCCGGATCCGGGCAATGAAGAACACCTACAACGTGAGCCTGGTTAGAAGACGGATCCAGGAAGCGCTGCCGGGACCGCTATCGGCGATCGGCGAGTCGGCGCTGGAGGCTTTCCTGGCCGTGCCGGGCGTCAGCGCATGGCGTCCGGCGAGGCTCGGCTTGAAGGAGCTCTCGTACGTCTTCGATATTGGACTTCCGTTTGCGTTGATAGCGGACAACCCGTCAGTGCAGTCGCGGCGTTTGCGCGCAGGCGAGGCGGTGCGGGACGGGCTGTATCCGGAGCGGTGCCTGTGGGATGAGATTCAAGTCGCGGCCATCCTGCACGCGTGGGGAGCCCAGGTGTGTTTTCCCGGCCATACCGCGCCGCCTACGGTGTGTCTCGAACTGCGACTTGCGGATGGAGAGACGCTCGATATAGAGGTACTGCGGACGCCTGTACTGCGGGCGACGCCGGATGAACGCGCGTCACCGCGTGCGCGGTTGATCGCGGTCGACGTACGCTCGCTGCCGCACAGGTACGAGCAGAGCGTTGCTCGCCTCGCGCAGGACGGTGCCGGAGCCGCCGATGTGGCTGCAGTTATCGGCTTCGAACCCCGCTTCTGGATCGGGTTGCAGCAGAAAGAGTGGCTGTACAGCATTCGGGTGAATGCGAATGCGAGCGTCACAGTGCCGCTCTCGATCCTCGGAAATGCGGACGGGAGTCGTCACTCGATGCGGTTTCCTTTGTTAGTCTGAATTTCACACGATCGCAGCCGGAGCCAGGATGAAACTCGCCGTTGATTTTCCGTCGATCGTTTTTCGCGAAGGTCCCACAGGCGTCGCGCAGCTCGCGCGCGAGATCGAACGGATCGGCTACGACGAACTCGACATGTTCGATCACGTCGTGATGGGGTATCCCATCGAAGGCCGCACGGGTCTGCAATATCCCGCGAAGATGCCGATCCTCGAAGCGCTGGTCACGTTGGGCTTTTGCGCCGCGGTCACGTCGAAGATCGGCCTCGGAACCGAAGTGCTGGTGTTGCCGCAACGCCAACCGGTGCTCGTCGCCAAACAGATCAGCACGTTGGATACGCTGTCGGGCGGCCGGGTACGGTTGGGCATCGGAGTCGGTTGGCAGGCGTCCGAATACGACGCGCTCGGTGAGTCGTTCAGCGACCGCGGCAAGCGGATGGACGAAGGTCTGCGCCTGCTGCGTGCGTGCTGGGCCGACGAGCGGGTCGACTTTGCCGGTGATCATTATCGGGTCGACGCGATGGGTATGGAGCCCAAGCCGCCGCAAGGCGCGTCGCTGCCGATCTGGGTCGGCGGCCATTCGGCGGCGGCGTTGCGCCGGGTCGGCCAATATGCCGACGGCTGGCTCGCTGCACTCGTCAACAACAAGGAACGCGTCGCAGCCGAAATGCGGACGATTCGCGAACATGCGGCCCGTTTCGGCAGAGACGCAAGCGCGATTCAATTCCAGACGATGCTGGCGCCACCGCCGCGCGAAAACGACGATGGTAAGGGGCGCAGCTTCTACGCCGATGCAGATCGGGTCGCGCGGCGCGCCGCCGAGATCGCCGAACTGGGATTCGGCTGGGTGTCGTTGAATGGCACCAACGTGTTCCAGTCGGGCGCGCGCACGGTCGCAGCGATGACCGACGCGTTGGGTCTGCTGCATGATCGGCTGCGGCGCGAAGTCGGCTGACGCTGCACCCGCCGCGGATGGCGCGCCTGCTGCAGTTGATCTTCGTCGTCTGCCTCGTGACGGCACCCGTCGCGTGGCTCAAAACCGACACGTTGCCGAAGGGGCTTTCGTTCTCGCGTGCGCTTGCCGCAGAGCCTCGCCAGACCGAGATCAAACAAGCACCGCTCGATGTCGCGTTCGGCGACGTCGAATATCGCGTGGAACCGTCGCACCGTTACGCGCTGGACGGCCTGGTCGTCTCGTACAAAATCCACGATGCCGATCACCTGTTGCATCGAATCTGGAACGACCACCTCAACGTGGCCGATCTGTGCGTCGTCTGGGGCCACGACGCGGGCGGTGTCGATCTGCACGCGTTCGACTTCGCAAACGGCGAGTTCACGTGCACGTTTCGTACGCGCAGCGACAAGGAATGGCGGGCGTTTAGGCTCGATCAGATTTCGAACAACCACTTGATCACCGCCGACAACGCGCTACGAAAGCTGATCAGCGACATCGCGGTCGGCGATCAGATCCATCTGGAAGGTTATCTCGCGAGCTATTCGAACGCGTCGGGCTTTCATCGCGGCACGAGCACGACGCGAAAAGACACGGGGAACGGTGCGTGCGAGACGGTCTATGTCACCGCGTTCGACACATTCGATCCGGCGCCGCGCAGCTGGCGTAAGCTCACGAGCGCGGCGCTGTGGGGCATGCTGTTGAGCGGATCGTTCTGGTTGCTCGGCGTCGCGAAGGGATGGTTGTGATGGTCGCGTTGCAGGACTGGACGACGTGCGTGTACTGATACTCGGTAGCGGTCTCGCTGGAATCACAGCGGCCTATTACCTGCGCAAAGCGGGGTGTGACGTCGTCGTCGTCGATCGTGCGGTCGCGCCGGGACGTGAGACGAGTTACGCGAACGGCTCGATGATCACGCCGAGCCTCGCCGATCCGTGGAATGCGCCTGGCGTTTTGCGCGTGCTACTGAAGTCGCTGGGTCGCGAGGACGCGGCGATGCTGCTCCGCGCCGCAGCGATTCCGTCCCTCTTCGGCTGGGGTATCGCGTTCATCCGCAACTCGGCGTCGAAACATTTCCAGCGCAATTACCTGCGCAACGTCGGCCTGGTGCATTACTCGCAGTGGACGATGCGCGACTTGCTGCAACTGCACGCGCTCGAGTTCGAGCATGTCTACGACGGCACGATGAAGATCTTTCGCGACCCGGCCGCGCTCGATCACGGCATCAAGATCGCGCACTGGTTGAAACAAGTCGGCGTCGAACATCGTGCGCTCGATCGCACCGGCGTGCTCGAGATCGAGCCCGCGCTGCATCCGGTCATCGACGAGATCGTCGGCGGCATCGGCTATCCGGGCGACGAGACCGGTAACGCGCGGTTGTTCTGCGAAGAGATGCGGCGCATCTGCAGCGATGCCGGCGTGCAGTTTCGATTCGCCGAACGCGTCGTCGAAATCACTCGCGCCCGCAATCGCATTACGGGCATGCGAACGGCGAAGGAAATACTGACCGCGGATACCTACCTGTTGGCCGCCGGCAGCTTCAGCGCGTTGTGGGCGAGTCAACTCGGCTTCCGCTTGCCGGTACGACCGGCAAAGGGGTACTCGATCACAGTGTCGATGGATAGCTTCGGCGAGCGGCCGCGCGTGCCGATCGTCGATGATTCACTGCACGCGGCGTTGGTCCCGGTCGGCAACGCGCTGCGCGTGGCGGGTACCGCGGAGTTCACCGGCTACGACGTCACGGTGAATCCCCGACGCATCGCCAATCTGCTCGAGTTGTTTGAACGTGTGTATCCGCAGTTGGCCGCCGCGGCGCGCGAGACCGATGTACAACCGTGGTGCGGGTTGCGGCCATTGACGCCGGACGGTATGCCGATCGTCGGTCGCTCGCCGCTCGAGAACCTCTTCCTGAACACGGGCCATGGTCCGCTCGGCTGGTCGATGGCGTGCGGCTCGGGCAAGGCGGTGGCCGACATCATCACCGGCGCGCCGACCGACATTGACATGACGACCTTCGCGCTGGCGCGATTCTGATTGTGGCGGTGCTCGGAGAGAACTCAATCTGTCCCCGGCATCCGCGCCGACAGGACGTTTGCGGCCTCGAGCGCGTCGAGTCGCGCGTCGTCCATCTGCAACCAGTCACGCAGCACTTCGCGGTTGTGTTCGCCGCGATACGCAGGCACACCGCGCACGCCGGTATCGGCGCGCGAAAATCGCCACGGCGAGTTCGGTAGTTTCAACGTACCGCCGCCGCGATCGTCGACCTCCACCACCGCGCCGCGCTCTTTTGCCCACACCGTCTGCCCCGCCTCGGTCACCGAACGAACGACGCCCATCACGAGGCGGGCTTTCGCAAGCGCGGCCTCGAGTGATGCCAGATCGGGGAATTGCATGACCCAGTCCTGCAGCAGCGCCACGAGTTGAACGCGGTTTCCGCGGCGGATCTGCTCGTCGGCAAAGCGCGGGTCGGACGCAAGCTCGGGGCGCTGCATCGCGCGTAGCCATTGCGCGAAAGGTCCCCGCGCCGCCGGGTCGAACGCAACCGACACGGTGCGTCCCGAGCGCG
>CAYUMA010000489.1:0-5046 GCA_964445675.1 uncultured Pseudomonadales bacterium
CGTCGGCGACAACCTGACGTTGCTGGGGCTCGTGCTCGATCAGCGGGCCTGCGCGTGCCTGCGCACGTTGATCAGCGATTTTCCGCGGTATCCGCTGCAGCTCAACATCGGTTTTCACGGCAACAGCGCGACGAACGAAGCACGTTATCTCGCCACACACGGGGAGCTGCGCGCGGTGGAGGCATTTCTCGCGAGCCTCGACGACCTGCTCCGGATCTAACAGGGATACAATTCCGCCGGACGATCCCTACGGAGAATGATGATGGAGTGGTTTGCGCGACGAGTGGTTCTGGTTCTGGCGTTCGTATTTGCAACGCCGTCTCTGGCGGCCACACACGACCACGACGTCAGCTGTGATACGACGAAGACGGACGTGTCCAAGCTGTCGCCCGAAGATAAACAGGCATGGCTTACGAAATGCACGGATCAGCTTCGTGCGGAGAACTGCGGGATCAGCGGCGTCGACATGTCGATGATATCAACGGACGATCAGAAGGCGATGAAAGAGTCGTGCGTCGTCAAGATGAAACACATGGGTTGTGACATGAAGGGCGTCGACGTGTCGAAGATCTCCGCTACCGACGCGCAGAAGCTGATGGATCAGTGCCATGACAAGCTCGTGCAGCCGGCGGCGAAGTCGACCAGCGCACCAGCCGCGTTGCCAACGCCGAAGCCGCAATAACGATGACCGATCGCGGCGTCGTGCGCGCTGACGAGCGTCCGCAGGGGCTGGTCCTCGGCACTGCGATCGACCCCGTGTGCGGGATGACCGTCACGATCAAGCCGACGAGTCTGGTTGCCGAGCACGCCGGCCACGCGTACTACTTCTGCGGCGCGAAGTGCCGCGCGAAGTTCGTCGCGGATCCGCCGCTTTATCTGGCGCCGCAACCGCTGCCGCTTGTCGTCGCAGACGGGACGCAGTGGACGTGTCCGATGCACGCCGAGATCGTCCGCGAAGTCCCCGGCGCGTGCCCGATCTGCGGCATGGCGCTCGAACCGCTCGCGCCGACGTTGAACGCGGGCCCCAATCCGGAACTCGCCGACATGACGCGCAGGTTCTGGATCGCACTCGCGCTGGCGGCGCCGGTGTTTGCGCTCGAGATGGGCGCACATCTGTTCGGTCTGCATCAATGGCTGACACCGCAGACGTCGAACTGGGTGCAGCTGATCCTCGCGACCCCGGTTGTGCTGTGGGCCGGTTGGCCATTCTTCGAGCGCGCGTGGGCGTCGCTCGTCAGCCACAACCTGAATATGTTCACGTTGATCGCGATGGGGACCGGCGTTGCGTGGATCTACAGCGTCGTTGCGACGTTGGCGCCCGGCACGTTTCCGGTGGCTTTTGTGGGTCCGAGCGGCGCGGTTGCGGTGTATTTCGAAGCTGCCGCGGTGATCACCGTGTTGGTTCTGCTCGGCCAGGTGCTCGAACTGCGTGCGCGCGAGACGACCGGTGGCGCGATCAAGGCGCTGCTCGACCTGACGCCAAAACTCGCGCGCCGCGTGCGCGCCGACGGAGTGGATGAAGAGGTCGCGCTCGAGCACGTCGGCGTCGATGACGTACTGCGCGTGCGTCCCGGTGAGCAGGTGCCCGTCGACGGTGTGATTCTCGAAGGACGCGGCGCTGTCGATGAATCGATGGTGAGCGGTGAATCGATGCCCCTCACGAAGACCGTTGGCGATGCGCTGATCGGTGGCACGCTCAATGTGAATGGCGCCTTGCTGATGCGTGCGCAGCGGATCGGCCGCGATACGATGCTCGCTCGCATCGTCGCGATGGTCGCGCAGGCGCAACGCAGCCGCGCGCCGATTCAGCGGCTCGCTGATCGGGTCGCCGGATATTTTGTCCCCACCGTCATCGGCATCGCGTTGGTCGCGTTCGTCGCGTGGTCGATCTGGGGGCCGCCGCCCGCGATGGGCTCGGGGCTGATCGCCGCGGTTGCGGTGCTGATCATCGCGTGTCCGTGTGCGCTCGGACTCGCGACGCCGATGTCGATCATGGTCGGCGTCGGCCGCGGCGCGCAGAGCGGCGTGTTGATCAGGGACGCCGAAGCGCTCGAACGCATGGAAAAAGTCGACACGCTGCTCGTGGACAAAACCGGCACGTTGACGCAAGGCAAACCGACGGTCGTCGGGCTGTATCCGGCCGCCGGGACAACCGAGATCGAGTTGCTGCGACTGGCCGCCAGTGTCGAGCGCGCCAGCGAACATCCGTTGGCGCGCGCGATCGTGACGGCCGCGGCGGCGCGCGGCATCGCGTTGGCGCAGCCCGAGAGTGTCGATTCGACCGCAGGAGGGGGCGTTCGCGGCCGCGTTGATGGGCGCGCGGTATTGATCGGCAGTGCGCGTTTCGTCGGTGAACACGCGGTGAGTGTCGGCGCGTTCGACGCGGACGCGGATGCGTTGCGGCAGGAGGGTGCAACGGTGATCTTCGTCGCGGTCGACGGTCGCGCGGCGGGCGCCATCGGCATTGCCGACGCGGTGAAGGCCTCGACGCCCGAAGCGCTGGCGGCGCTGCGCGCCGCGGGCATCCGCGTGATCATGTTGACCGGGGACAATCATGTGACCGCCACCGCGGTCGCCCGCCGGCTCGGCATCGACGAAGTCGAAGCCGACGTGAAGCCGGATCAGAAAAATGCAGTGGTGCTGCGGCTGAAGGCCGAGGGCCGCGTCGTTGCGATGGCCGGCGACGGCGTCAACGACGCGCCCGCACTCGCCGCGGCGGACGTCGGCATTGCGATGGGATCGGGCACCGACGTCGCGATCGAGAGCGCGGGCATCACGTTGTTGACCGGCGATCTCAACGGCATCGTGCGCGCGCGGCGTCTGAGTCAGCTCACGATGCGCAACATCCGCCAGAACCTGTTCTTTGCGTTCGGCTACAACGCCCTGGGCATACCGGTGGCGGCAGGTGTGTTTTATCCGCTCTTCGGACTGCTGCTGTCGCCGATGATCGCGGCGGCGGCGATGTCGGCGAGCTCGATCTGCGTGATCGCCAACGCTCTGCGCCTGCGCCGCGCGCGGCTGTAGAGACGCTTGTAGAGACGCTTGTAGAGACAAGGAGTGCACATCGATGTCCGGCGCGCTACCGCTATCGCAATACACCGTGCTCGATCTGACGATTGCGCGCGCGGGTCCTACCGCGGTGCGTTTGCTCGCCGACTGGGGCGCGAATGTCATCAAGATCGAACCGCCGCCGGCGCGTGATGCGGCAGGGGGCTCCGTCACCGGCGCGCGGCACGGTCCCGACGATCAGAACCTGCATCGCAACAAGCGCGGCGTCTGCATCGACCTGAAGCACGCGCAGGGTGCGGAGTTGTTCCGTACGCTCGTCCTCAGGGCCGACATCGTCGTCGAAAATTTTCGCGCGGACGTCAAGACGCGACTCGGCATCGACTACGCGCAGCTGAAAGCGCTCAACCCGCGGATCATTCTCGCGAGCATCTCGGGCTTCGGTCAGGACGGACCGTACGGCGACCGCCCCGGTGTCGATCAGATCGTGCAGGGCATGAGCGGACTGATGTCGGTCACCGGTGAGCCGGGCGGGCCGCCGATGCGCGTCGGCATCGCAATCTCCGACACGACGGCCGGCATGTTCCTCGGCCAGGGGATTCTGCTGGCGCTCCTGCATCGTGAGCGCACAGGTGAAGGGCAGTGGGTGCACACGTCGCTGCTCGAAGGAATGTTGAGCAAACTCGACTTCCAGGGCGCGCGCTACACGATGAACGGCGACGTGCCGGGTAAACAAGGCAACTACCACCCGGTGCAGGTGCCGATGGGAACTTACGAATCGAAAGACGGGCTCGTCAATCTCGCAGCGAGCACCGGAAAGATGTGGCAGAACTTCTGCGAAGCCCTCGGTGCGATGGAGCTCGCAATGGACCCCGCGTACGCCGACCCGCGCAGCCGCGCGCGTCACCGCGAGCGCCTCAATGCGGCCGTTGGCGACGTGACGCGGCGCTTCACGACGGCGGAACTCGTCGAGCGGTTGAACAGGGTCGGCGTCCCGTGCGGGCCGATCTACACCATCGGGGAGGCGTTCGAAGACGCACAGGTTAAGCACCTCGAGATGACGCGCGCCGCCCCGCATCGAAAGTTGGGCGACATCAATCTGGTGCGCTCGCCGATCAACCTCTCCGGGTTTCCGGACGCCGGGCCATTCCATCACGCAGGCCCCGATCCCGGTGAACACACGACCGAAGTGCTGCGCGAATTCGGCATCGGAGAGGACGCCATCGACCAACTTTTTCGCGCTGGAGCGATCGCATGATTACGCTTAAGACCGAGAAGATCCTGGCCGATGTCGACGGCGGCATCGGCTGGCTGACGTTCAACCATCCGCAGCGCCGCAACGCGGTGTCGCTCGAGATGTGGCAAGGCATCGGCGATGCGCTCGAAGCATTTCAGAATGACGACCGCGTCCGCGTCGTCGTGATGCGCGGCGCCGGCGGCAAAGCGTTTGTGGCGGGCGCCGACATTTCGGAGTTCGACCAGCACCGCGCCAATGCGCAGCAGCGCGAGGAATATGGCAAGACGTCGGGACGCGCGCACCATTGGCTGGCGCATCTGGAAAAGCCGTTCATTGCGATGATCCAGGGTTTTTGTATCGGCGGCGGGCTCGCGATTGCGCTGAACGCCGACGTGCGCTTCGCAACTCCTGGTTCGCGCTTCGGCATTCCGGCGGCGAAGCTCGGACTCGGCTACGAATACGCCGGCACCGCGGCGCTGGCGCGCCTCGTGGGTCCGTCGCACGCGCGCGACATCATGTTCAGCGCGCGATTCCTGGAGGCCGACGAAGCGCTGCGCATCGGCTTGATCAACTTCATCGTCGCTGACGGCGAACTCGAGGCGCGCGTGCGTGCGTATGCGGCGATGATCGCCGCGAACGCGCCGTTGACCGTACGTGCAGCCAAAGCGTCGATCGACGTGTTCGAGCGTTATTCGCAGCTCGCCGCAGCGCGCGAGGTTGCGCCGCTGGTCGACGCGTGTTTCAACAGCGAGGACTACAAGGAAGGGCGGCGCGCGTTCGCAGAAAAACGCGCGCCGGTGTTT
>CAYUMA010000490.1:0-3061 GCA_964445675.1 uncultured Pseudomonadales bacterium
CGCGTTCGTGACCGGCGCGGCGTTGGGTGCCGGCACCGGAAGTCAGTTCGCCAACTGCAATCACGCGTTGCGCTACCTGATCACGTTCGATCAGAACAACACGTGTACACAGGGCGTGACGACCGCGAGCCAGATGGAGCGCGTCAAGGCCCCGGCTGTCAACGGCTCGCCCGTTGAGACCACCGGATACGACATGTCGTTGTCGTACGATTTCGGCGAGGTGTTCGGTGGCTCGCTGACGACCGGTATCGACGCCACGTATGTCGACACGTACGAGCAGGACGCGTTCAGCTTCGGCGGCGCCCCCATCTCTCCCCAGTACGAGGCCGCCGGTAATGCGAACTACGAACGCTTTCCCGGCACGATTGCGCAATGGCGCGGTCTGGGCAACATCAACTACGCGTGGGACGCCTTCAACTTCCGGTATGAGCTCAGGTACGTCGAGGGTGTCGACGACGAACGGTTGACACCGAACGTGGTGGTTTCGCCGGGCGTTTCGGTACCCGTCTTGTTCGGAAAGCAGGTGGACGAGTACGTGATCAGCAACCTGTTTGTGCAATGGAATGCGCCGTGGGACACCGTGGTCTCGCTTTCCCTTCTCAACATCACCGATGAAGATCCGTCGGAAGCGCGGCATGCGTTGAGCTACGACCCCTACATCGGCGATCCGCTGGGACGTATGTGGGAGATCGGGATCCGCAAGACGTTCTCGGCCAAGTGATGTTTCACTGACACACCTCCGGGGGTGTTTGTAGGGCGGCCACGTAGCCGCCCTTTCTTTAAGTCGGCAGGCGATCGCCGGAAACAGCAAGTTGGCGTCAGCGCGCCCGAACGGCAGATAGTCGATTTCGTTCGTCGGCCGGGGATGCAGAACACCGTGGATCTGGAAGCGTAGTAAGCGCGATCATGTCGGCGTGCGACTTGAGGAGCGACTCGTATGAATCGCGCTGTGTTCGCAGGGTGCATGATCCTGCAGGGCGTCGGAGTCGCGGCACCTGGACTTGCCGATGGGCCCGCCGCGGCTCCGGCCGAGGGCACGCGCGCTGCCGCCGCGTCGGCCTATTCGAATCAATTGATCTGCAGGCGCGAATATCAAATTGGTTCGAACATCAAAAGGTCTGTGTGCCGAACGCAGGCGCAGATCGACCGCGAGCGCGCCGCCGCAAAGGAGATCTCGCAAGAGGTAAGACGGCGAAGCGGCATCAACATCCCGAAAGGTCCTTAGCACGCTGAAGCCACGTTGCGCGGCCTGTGCAGCCTCCGTTCCCCAACTCACGTTTGAACCGGGATCGAAACTCATGGCGTACGAATACCAGTTGCTGAACGTCGACATCGAGGGGCGCATCGCGTGGATCACCGTCGACAATCCACCGATCAACGTCATCACGCTGCCGCTGTACGCGGAACTGGCCGCGTTGTCGAAAGAACTGAAGGCCGACCCGAGCCTGACGGTCGTCGTGCTGAAGAGCGCAGATCGCGACTTCTTCCTCGCGCACTTCGACGTCAGCGCGATCCTGACATTTGCAACGGACACGCCGGCGGAACGCGACCCCGAGTTGAATGCATTTCATGCGACGTGCGAGCGGTTCCGCACGATGGACAAGGTGACGATCGCGCAGATCGAAGGCCGCGTCGGTGGCGGCGGCAGTGAACTCGCGGCGTCGTGCGACATGCGCTTCGGGGTGCGCGGCAAAACCAAGGTCAACCAGATGGAAGTGCCGCTCGGCATTCTGCCCGGCGGCACCGGTACGCAGCGATTACCGCGTCTGGTCGGTCGCGGCCGTGCGATGGAGATCGTTCTCGGTGCTGACGATCTCGACGCGGAAACCGCGGAGCGTTGGGGGTATCTGAACAGAATATTCGAAGCCGGTGGAATCGGCCCCTTCGTCGCGGCGTTGGCGCGCCGGATTGCGACCTTCCCGGTCGAAGCGGTGCGCCTCGCGAAGGAGAGCCTCAACAACGCCGATAAACCGCTGGCCGAAGGACTCGTCGATGAGGCATATCTGTTCCAACGCACGCTCAGGACGGCTGGCGCGCAGCGCAACATGAAGCGATTTCTCGAGATGGGCGGGCAGACTCGCGAGGGCGAACTGCGCGTCGGGGAGTTGATGGCGAAGGTCGCCAAAGAGTGACGGCGCGACAGCTCGAACTGCGGGTCTCCGGCCTCACGTTCGATGCGGATGTCGCCGGAGATTTGGGTTCGCCGCTGGTGTTGCTGTTGCACGGGTTTCCGCAGACGAGCCACACATGGCGCAGCCAGTTGCCGGCGCTGGCGGCCGGGGGCTGTTTCGCGGTTGCGCCGAATCAGCGTGGCTATTCACCGCGAGCGCGGCCGCCTGCGATCGAAGATTACGCGACGGATCTGTTGATCGCCGACGCCCGCGCCATGGCTGAATCGTTGGGATATCGGCGCTACCACCTGGTCGGCCACGACTGGGGCGGTCAGCTATCGTGGCTGTTGGCTGCCCGATTTCCCGAAGAACTCTCGAGCTTGACCATCTTGTCGCGGCCGCACCCGGCGGCGTTCGCGCGAGCGATGAAGGCGGATACCGCGCAGGCGGATCGATCACGCCATCATCGCGCGTTCCAGGACGCGAACGCAGCGCGGGAATTGTTGGCGGACGACGCGCGCCGACTGCGCAGCTCGTTGCGCAACCAGGGCGTCGACGAAGCTGATATCGCCGCGTACCTGGAGCGGCTGGGGAATTTCGAAGCGCTCGATGCTGCGATCAACTGGTATCGAGCGCCGCGTTTAGCCGGTGGTGCGCTTGCACTGCCGGATGTGCCGGCGGTTACCGTGCCAACGATGTACTAATGTGCTGGCGCAGGTTCGAGCTCGCCTGGTAGGCGAGCAGCAGGCCGTCGAGCGCGTTGATGCCCCGGTGCGGCATTGCGGAGGCGTGCGCCGAGCGCCCATGATATTCGACGCGAACCTCGGCGACGCAGATGCACGGCATCGTCGTCAGATTGATTCCCGATGGATGCATCATCATCGCGGCATCGACGCCGTCGAACGCGCCGGCGCGAAGCATCAGTTCCTTGCCGCCGCCTTTTTCTTCGG
>CAYUMA010000491.1:0-3210 GCA_964445675.1 uncultured Pseudomonadales bacterium
AGAGCTGGTCGTCGGAGTTGAACATAGTGTCGTCGGCAGTGCGACTGACCGCAGTGTGTTGGATCGCGCCGGCATCAACGCCGCGCCCGCCGTCGTTGTCACTACGCACGACGACGACATCAACACGTTCCTGACGATCTATGTGAGGCGCTTGCGACCCGAGATCGAGATCATCAGCCGCGCAACGCTCGAACACAACGTGTCGACGATGCATCGCGCCGGGGCCGATTTCGTGATGTCGTACGCCAGCATGGGGGCCACCGCGATATTCAACTATCTGGAACGCGGCGACATATTGATTCTCGCGGAAGGACTGCATGTGTCCAAAGTGCGGGTGCCGAAATCGCTCGTCGGCAAGCCGCTGGGGAAGCAGCTCGAGGAAACCGGCGTCCGCCTCGTTGCGCTTGGACACGGTCGACACATGGACATGGATCCGGACCTGAACGCGCCGCTGGCGGCGGACGCGACGATGGTCATCATCGGCAGCGCCGAAAGTGAGCGACGCTTTCTTGGCCGCTACGCCGGTCCGCGCGCAAACGTGTGATCGTCGAATTCGTTAGAGCAACCGTTGGAGTCCCATGAGCAACGCACCGGCGAAACCCGAACGGCGGCACGTGTATCAGAACCACCACCTGGACTCGACGCGCTGGAACTACTTCGAGCACCGCCCAGACGACATCATCATCTCGACATCGTACAAAGCGGGAACGACGTGGATGCAGACCATCGTCGGCGCGCTGCTGAATCCGAACGTCGACGCGCCGTTGGCGTTGACTGCGCTGTCGCCGTGGATCGACAGGCGCTCGTCTCCGTTGGAGCTGATGCTGAATGAAATAGCTGCCCAGAAATCGCGTCGGTTCATCAAGACACATCTGCCGCTGGACGGGCTGCCGTACAACGCCGCTGCGAAATACATCGTCGTCGCCCGCGACCCGCGTGACGTGTTCATGTCGCTGCTCAATCACTGGGGCAACCACACGCCGCTGTTTTATCAGATGATCAATGGCGTGCCGGGCCGCGTCGGCGCGCCGTTCCCGGTATTCGAGAACGACATCCCCAAACGCTGGCGCGATTGGATTACGCGCGGCTGGTTCGAATGGGAGAGCGACGGCTATCCGTACTGGTCGCATCTGCACCATTGCAAGACGTGGTGGGAATTCCGGCACCTGCCCAACATCAAACTCGTGCACTACGCCGACCTGCTCGCCGATCTCGGCGGGCAGATGCGCGACATCGCCTCGTATCTGGGGATCACCGTCCCCGAGGCGCGCTGGCCACACCTGTTGCGCGGCTGCAGCTTCGACGCGATGAAGGAAGACGCTCGCGGCGCTAAAGACGGAATGGATCTGATGTGGAAAGGCGGTTCCCAGACGTTTTTCTTCAAAGGCACCAACGGACGTTGGCGCGACGTGTTGACTGCCGCGGACCTCGAACTTTATGCCCAGGCGATGCAGCGCACGCTGCCGCGGGACTGCGCGCGGTGGCTGGAGGGCGTGGCGGATGATCGTTACGGCGGACACGCCGTAGATACGTCCCTGTAGGCTCGCTCGCGCCTTCCATGGCGCGAGACGGTCCGCCGCAACGATCATCCGCCACTAAGAAGTGGGTGGCTTCGATCAAGGCAACAGCAGATGTTTCGGCGACGGCGCCCCCTCAGCAGGAACTGCTTCGTCCGAACGAAGCCACCCAACCAACCAGAGATGGCTGTTCATTGCGCCGGACCGTCACGCGCCATGGATGGCGCGTGGTCGAGATGGTATGGACGCCGCCCTCTCTGCCAACTGTAGGAGGTCGGCGCGATGGTGAAGCGAATGAGTGTGGGACCCCTGGAGCCCGAACGGCATCGATGTGCCAGAGTGGAAGTGGAATCAACCACTCGAGGGACAGGGGTACCACGATGAAGAACGTTACGACGTATGGCTTGGATTTGGCAAAGCGGGTTTTTCAAGTGCACTGGGTTGACGTTGATAGCGGAGAGGTGCGGCGTAAGACGTTGGCGCGCGGTCAGGTCACTGCGTTCTTTGCTAAAGCAACGCTCGGCGTGGTTGCGATGGAAGCGTGTGGCTCTGCCCATCACTGGGGTCGAGTGATCGAGCAGTTGGGCCACCAGGTGAAGTTAATTGCAGCCCAATTTGTCCGACCATTCGTGAAGACCAACAAGACTGATGCGGCCGATGCGCAAGCGATCTGGGAAGCTGCGCAACGGCCACAGATGCGCTTCGTGGCATTGAAGAGCGAAGAACAGCAGGCGGTGTTGTCATTGCATCGACTGCGTGCACAGTGGCTGAAGACCCGTACCATGCAGGCCAATCAGATCCGCGCTTTGATGTACGAGTTCGGCGTGGTGGTACCGGTCGGTTGGCGAACCTTGCTGAAGGCGGCGACGGAACTGTTGGCGACATCCGCCACGGGTCCGGTGCCGGAGCTGTTGCGTGGGGAGCTACTCGAGCAACTTGAGGCCCTACGCACTGCGACCGCCCGCATTGACGCGCTCGAGAAGCAACTGGCGAGCTGGCAACGTGCGCAGCACGCGTGTCAGCGCATCACCGCGATCCCAGGTGTCGGACCGATGATCGCGACTGCGACCATCGCCAGTGTCGCCGATGCGCGGCAGTTCCGCTCGGGACGGGAGTTTGCTGCCTATCTCGGCTTAGTACCCGGCCAGTCGGGCACTGGCGGTCGGGTCAAGTTGTTGGGGATCAGCAAACGCGGTGATACCTATCTGCGCATGCTGCTGATCCACGGCGCACGCTCGGTGCTGCTGAGCCACACCCGCAAGCGGCGTGAGGGGCCGCTGCAGACGTGGCTGGAC
This sequence comes from uncultured Pseudomonadales bacterium, assembly GCA_964445675.1. Classification (GTDB taxonomy): domain Bacteria; phylum Pseudomonadota; class Gammaproteobacteria; order Pseudomonadales; family Azotimanducaceae; genus DATJGR01. The sequence continues at coordinate 2,813 of CAYUMA010000491.1, forward strand.
GGGTTGTTACAGCGTCGACCAAGCAATGTCGTGGTGGTGGCATTGGCGAACAAGATGGCGCGCACGATGTGGGCTCTGCTGGCACACGATCGAACCTTCGATGTGACGTGGAGTCGTGCAACGACCGCCCGTGCAGCCAACTGACCTAACCGAGCAACAGCTAAACGATTGAGCGGGTGACGATCTCGTGATGGTGGAACGGTCGGACCGTGAGGAAGCAAACCTGACTGGGCGCATGAACTTCGAGTTCTTGGGCGAGATGAGGACTTCCTTCGCGAAAATCATCAAGGCCCGCAGACCTCGGTCTGCATACAGGCCGGATATAAGACTGCATCCGTCTTCTCTATCAGAACGACCTTGTCACTTGCCCAACCGGGCGGCGTCCATATAAGCGCCCA
>CAYUMA010000492.1:0-1706 GCA_964445675.1 uncultured Pseudomonadales bacterium
GAAACCGGCGCGCGGCGCGGCACGGTGCAACGCCTCGCTCGCGTCCCAGCACACCGACGCGCGCACGCCGCGGAAACGCCCCCCCGCCGCGGCCATCAGCGCGTCGAGTACCGGCTCCACCGCGCCGCCGAGCGTCAGATCGACGCCGCCGACCGCGGCGCGACAGACGCCCGCCGAACCGAACGCGCCGGCATCGCTCATCGCGGCGATGCCGGCGACGAACTCCATCTCGCCGACGCTGCGCAGCGCATCGGGGCCGGACGTGCGATACATCGAGTGGCATTCGGCGAACACGCTCGCGACGATTCGGTGGCCGCGTTGCAGGTCGGCCGCGAACTCGCGCAGCAGGTACGGGGCGTCGCCGCGAATCCACAGGTGATGATGGGCATCGACGATCGGCAGGTCGGGTTCGAGGATCGGTTCCTCGACACGTTCGAGCCACACCTCGTGCTCGCCGCCGCGATAGTCAAACCGGTTCGCCACCGTCAGCCCTCCCGCGCCATTGCCCGGACGTTGGCGATCACAAGCCGAGCACTGCCTTCGCGATGATGTTGCGCTGCACCTGGTTCGAGCCGCCGTAGATCGACGCCGCACGGTCGTCGGCGACCCATACCATCGCGCTCACGAGCGCCACAGCGGGCGCAACGTACGCACCAGCGATTCTGCTCGGGCGCGAGCGGCCGCTGCGGCCGGCTCCGCGCGCGCCGGGTCCATCAGATTGCGGCCAAACGCGGCGATCTCGTCGGCGAGCGGCAGGATCTTAACGACCCGCGTCCCGCCGGCTTCGAGCGCTGCGATTTCGTTGTCGAGACACGCCTCGGCAAGCGCGCCGATCCGCGTCGACGCTTTGCAGATCGGTGCAATCACGATCACGAGGTCGGGGGCATCCGGCAGCAGCACATCGGCCGACGTGCCCGAGCGAATGCCGCCATCCATGTATCGCCGCCCGTTGATCGTGATCGGCGGGAACATTCCGGGTATCGCGCACGACGACGCGATAGCGCGATCGAGGGGTGCTCCGCTTGCGCGGTCGTGCACACCGAGCCGGCCATTTTCGACGTCGACGGAAATGATGCGGAGTTGGTCATGCGGCCACGTCGCGACGCCGAGGTTTCCGCCGGTCGCGGCGATCCACGATGATTCATCGACGGTGCGCGCGGCGAGTGCGAGCGCGCCGATCTCCGTCAGGAATTCCACATCGGCCTGTGTGGCCGTGATCCAGCGCCGGAACACTTTCTCGAGGATCGGCAGATCCGGGCCACCGTCGACGCTCGGCAACGCCACGCTGCTGCGCTCGACGCGAATGTCCTGGCCGGCCGCGAGTCGGGTGCCGACCATGCTGCCGGCCGACGTGCCGACGATCGCTTCCGCCGCGCGCAGATCGACGCCGTGGTCGAGCAGACCGCCGATGAGCCCGGTCTCCCACGCAACGCCGACGACACCACCGCCGCCCAGTACCAACGCCTGTCGCATGTCGTTCTCCTTCCGCGAACCGCAATCCCCTGCAACGCATCGTTGACTGCCTTGGAGGTGAATCCCATTCAAATCGCATGATCGCGTCGGGTCACCTTCATCGCGCACAGCTCCAGTTCAGTCGACGATTGCCACGTGCACCATGTCCTGAAAGTGATCGCAATTCCAGAAGACGTCCCCGGGGAACCGACGCAATCGTGGCATGACAGACAAGTAGACGCCGGCGAGCTCGG
>CAYUMA010000493.1:0-1509 GCA_964445675.1 uncultured Pseudomonadales bacterium
CTACCTGCGCGATGAAGGCGGCGCCGAGGTGTTCCGCCTCGTGAACGAGCGCGTCCGCCTCGGCATCCTCAGCGCACTCGCGGTCACGCAATACCTGAGCTTCGCCGATCTGAAGCAGACGCTGGGTGTCACCGACGGGAACCTCAGCATTCACGCGCGAAAACTCGAAGACGCGGCGTTCATCGCCTGCGAAAAGACGTTCAAGGATCGACGTCCGTTGACCGAATACACGCTCACACCGAAAGGACGCGCGGCGTTCGAGCGCTACCTCGGCCATATGGAGGCGTTGATCAAGGCGATGCGTAAACCGACATGAATCCACCCGTGCAGCATCTCGGCATCATCATGGACGGCAATCGGCGCTGGGCCGCGCGCCGCGGCTTACCGGCATCGTTGGGACATCGCGCAGGCGTCTCGGCCGCGCGACGGGTAGTGGAATCGCTGCGACAGCGCGAAGTCCCGTTCGTGACGCTCTATGCGTTCTCGTCGGACAACTGGCGTCGATCGTCGGACGAAGTCAGCGCGATCTTCAGTGTGCTCGACGGGTACCTGAGCAATGAAATCGAGCTGCTGGTGGAGCAGCGTGTGCGCGTGCAGGTGATCGGCCGGCGCGATCGGCTGCCGGCGCGCACGCGACGGCACATCGATCTTGCGCAGGCAAAGACCGCCGCCGGCGATGCGATGCTGCTGCGGCTGGCCGTCGACTATTCGTCGCGGGACGTCATCGTTGCAGCGGCGCAGGCGTATGCGGAACGACGCGAGTGCGAACCGGTGCTCGACCGGGACGCGTTCGCCCGCTTGCTCAGCGCTGCGACGAACTCACCGCTCGTGCCCGACATCGACCTGATGATCCGTACCAGCGGTGAGCAACGCCTGTCGGACTTCTGCCTGTGGGAATGCGCGTACGCAGAGTTTTACTTCTGCGACGCGATGTGGCCCGACTTCGGCGATGCGACTTTGGCGCTCGCGCTCGAAGCGTATTGCGCGCGCCGGCGGCGTTTCGGCGGTACGTGTGTCCCAGAGCGCAGACCTGGAGAAGCACGATGAACCGGCGCGTCCTTGGCATCGACAGCGGTTCGTTGACGTTTCGTGGTTTGAGCGTCGCGGTGCTCGCGCTGCTGATGTTGATCCCCGTGGGGATGGTTCGGGGCGTCATCGACGAGCGCAACGCGCTGTATCAGAACGTCGTCCGGCAGATCGGTGCGGAGTGGGGCGGCGAGCAGATCGTGATGGGTCCGGTTCTGCTGATCCCGATCACGGAGCGCTGGACCACGCTGGAGACGATCGTTGCGGGAGACGGCGACGCGAAGCAGATTCGACGCGACCAAACCCGCAACGACGTGGTCACTGTGCTGCCGGAGATATTGCGCATCGATGCGACGCTCGATGCCGAACGGCGTCAGCGCGGCATCTATGAAGCGATGGTGTATGCGTCGCGGATCGTTCTGGCGGGCCGATTTGCGGTGCCGGATATCGTTGCTCCGTCCGGTAAGGCGATCGACGTGCATT
>CAYUMA010000494.1:0-2340 GCA_964445675.1 uncultured Pseudomonadales bacterium
TCGACCGCGAGCGCGGCCGCGTGATAGCTGTCGGTTTCCAGCACCACCTGCGTCGGACGGCCCTCGTTGGCGAGAAACGGGAAGCAGCCGATGCGCAGTCGCCGCTGCGGTCGGCCGGCTCGAGCGCGGTGCCGCGCAACAGCTCGAACGCCTGCCGCAGCGTCCGGAAGTACCGTTCACCCTCCGCGGTCAGCGCAACGCTGCGTCCCTGCTTGGTGAACAGCGGCACGCCCAGCCGCGCTCTTCGGCCTGGGAGCCATCCATGGCGCGGATGGTCCGGCACAACGATCATCCGCCACTAAAGAGTGGGCGCCTTCGGTCAATGCAACAGCAGATCGTCCGAGGAAGGCGCTCCCTCGGCGGAACTGCGTCGCCAGAGCGAAACCACCCAACACACCAGAGATGGCTGTTCATTGCGTCGGACCCTCTTGCGCCATGGATGGCGCAAGGGGAGCGCCCACGGATGGCTCGAGCGTGTCCGGCGCAATGAACAGCCATCTCCCTAATCCAGCCGCATCTGCCGTACGTCGTGGACGAGCAACGCGAGTGCCGTCGGCACCACGACCAGCGCGACGGCAATCAACAACGTCGTTCGTGTGCCGAGCGACTCGAGCAGAAAACCCGCAGCGACGATGCCGAGCGGCGCGAGCACGATGGATCCCAGGCTGTCGTAGGCGGCGACGCGCGACAACATGTCGCGCGGGATTTTGCGATGCAGCGTCGTGTACCACAGCACGCCGAAGATCTGCCCGCACACTCCATGCACGAACGTCGCAGCCGCAATCGGCCAGACCGTCGTCGTGAACGCGAGCAGCAACGCGGGCGCGGCGTAAACAAATACACAGTTCGTCGCAACCAGCATCGGTCGCGCGACGTTGATCCGCAGCGCGATGAAGCCGCCGCACAACGTGCCGACGCCGAACGCGGCCGTGATGAATCCCCAGGCTGGGGATCCGCCCATCGATTCATTCGCTACCAGCGGGCCAATGAGTCCGTACACGCTCTGACTGGCGGCCACGACCAGTGAAAACTGCAGCACGATGACCCACAGCCACCGATGCGACACGAACTCGATCCAACCCGACGCGAGATCCTGCAGCATCGTCGTCGACCGGGCGACGGTGAGCGCTGGCGCCGCGATGCGCGAGATGAGCAACGCGGCAACGCCGAAACCCAGCGCATCGACCGCGATCGTCGGTCCGCTGCCGAACAACGCGACCGACACGCCGGCACACGCGGCCCCCAACGCGAATGCGCCGCTACGCGCGGTTCCGAGCAGCGCGTTCGCGGATTGCAGCTTCTCGGGCTTGACCACCTGCGGAATGAAGCCGACGAGCGCCGGCGAGTGAAACGCGAGTGCGAGGCCGTTGCAGATCATCAACGCGACCAACAGCGGCACCGTCGCGTGACCGCTGATGAACGCAATCGCCATCGCCACCTGGCTCGTCATCGCGACCAGATCCGCGGCAATCATCACGCGACGCCGCGAGACGCGGTCCGCGACGACGCCGCCGAACAGCAGACCCACGACCTGGGCGCCGGTCTGGCTCGCGACCACCACTCCGGTCGCACGCGCGGATCCCGTCAGATGTAAGACACCAAACGCCATGGCGATCGGCGCCATCGACGTGCCGAACCACGCGACCAGATGCGCCGCAAACAGTTTCGCAAAGTCGCGCTCCTGCAGTAACTCCAGACCATCGCGCAGGACGAGCTACTTCATCAATCCCTCGGCCTTCAGCGCTTCCTGCACTTTCGGTCGCGCGGCGATGCGTGCCTGGTATGCGGCCACGTTCGGATACGCCTTCAGATCGATGCCGACGAAGTTCGTCCAATTGATGATCGTGAACGCGTACGCATCGGCCACCGTGAATCCATCGCCGACGAGATAGGAGCGCTTCGCGAGCTGGTCGTTGATATAGCTCAGGCGCTTCGTGATGTTCGTCTTCGCGCCTTGCTTCACGTCATCGGTCGACGCCCTGTTGAACAACGGGCCGAAGTTCTTGTGCAACTCGGTGCCGATGAACGCGAGCCACTCCTGCACGCGGTAACGCTCCAGCGTACCGGCCGCGGGGGTGAGCTTCGTCGCGGGCTTCTGATCGGCAAGGTACGAAACGATCGCGGGACCTTCCGTCAGCACGCTGCCGTCATCCAGACGCAGCGCCGGCACATAACCCTTCGGATTCACGACCATGAAGTCCTGCCCGTTTTCCGTTTTGTGCGCGCCGAGGTCGACTTTTTCGAGTTCGATCGCAATGCCGGCTTCGCGCGCGACGATGTGCGGCGACAACGAACAGGCGCCCGGTGAATAGTAAAGTTTCACGACTCTCTCCTTAGCAC
>CAYUMA010000495.1:0-3850 GCA_964445675.1 uncultured Pseudomonadales bacterium
CGACGTCCGTCGAGCTCGCGGATCGGCAGCACTTCGGCCGCCGTGCCCGTGAAGAAGGCTTCGTCCGCGATGTAGACCTCGTCGCGCGTGATGCGGCGCTCGCGAACGGTCAGCCCCATCTCACCGGCGAGCGTGATCAATGTGCGCCGCGTGACGCCGTCGAGGCACGAGGTCAGCTCGGGTGTGTGAACCACGCCATCGCGGACCACGAAGACGTTTTCGCCGCTGCCTTCGGCGACGTAGCCCTCGGCATCCAGCAGCAATGCTTCGTCGGCACCGCAATCGAGCGCTTCGCGCAGCGCCAGCAACGAGTTGATGTAGTTGCCGTTCGCCTTGGCTTTGCACATCGTGATGTTGACGTGATGCCGCGTGAACGACGACGTGCGCACCTTGATGCCGTGTTCGCGCGCGCTTGGATCCATATACGACGGCCACGGCCACGCCGCGATGGATACGTTCACCGACAAACCCTCGGCGCGCAGCCCCATCGCCTCCGAACCGAGGAAGCACATCGGCCGCAGATACCCCTCATCGAGGCCGTTGGCCTTGACGACCTGACACTGCGCGGCATTCAGTTCCGCTTTCGAGTACGGCAGCGTCAGCCCGAATATGTGGGCCGAGTCGATGAGCCGCTGCGTGTGGTCGTGCAACCGGAATATCGTCGCACCGCGCTGCGTCGCATAGGCGCGTACGCCTTCGAACACACCGAGGCCATAGTGCAGCGTGTGCGTCAGCACGTGCACCTTCGCATCGCGCCACGGCACCAGCTCACCGTTCATCCAGATCCAACCATCACGATCTGCGAACGACTGTGGACTGACCATCAACTCACTCCTGTGCGGCTGGCGTCTTCGGCACCGGGCTTCAGCAGCCGGTTCCACTGCTCGCGGATCAGCGCGCTATAACGATCGAGAACTTCGCGCGCGCGACCATCGTCGGGAATGTCCAATGCTTCACGATGACGTTCGCAGCGCAGCGCGAGATACGCATCTTTCAACGCCGCTGCCGTGTTCGCATCGAGCAGTCCCAGCGTCGCGGCTGTCTCGAGAATACGAACGTTGTCGGTCCAGTCAGCGAGAATCGGATGCTCTGCGGCCCAGGCCAACACGAGATATTGGACCATAAACTCTATATCCACGATACCGCCGGGCTCGCGTTTGACGTCGACGCCCGCTCCCGTCGATTCCCCGATCCGACGGCGCATGTCGAGAATGTCTTCACGCAACTGTCCGTGATCGCGCACGCGACACAGGATGTCGCGGCGGATGCGCTGGAACGCGGCGCAAACGTGCGCATCACCAGCGACCGGTCGCGCGCGCACGAGCGCCTGGTGTTCCCAGGTCCACGCGTCGTGTTGCTGATAGCGCTCGAAGGCCGCGAGTGAGCTGACCATCGTGCCGGCCCCGCCGGACGGACGCAGGCGCGTGTCGACATCGTAGAGCGCGCCGGAGTGCGTGCGCGTCGTCAGCATATGCAGCAGACGCCGGACGACGCGGTGTAGGAAACGATTGTGGTCCGCATCGAGATCGTGCAAAAACACGATGTCGAGATCGGAGCCCGGGCCGAGTTCGAGGCCGCCGAGTTTGCCGAAGCCGATGATCGCAAACGCTTGCGTTGGGGCGACTGCGGTGGCATCGACTGTGCGCTGCCACGCGAGCTGCAATGCCTCCTGCAGGATCACCTCGGCGAGGAACGTCAGGTAATCCGACACATTCATCAGTGGCAGGATGCCGCGTAATTCGCACGCGGCGACGCGAAACTGATGCGTCTCTTTGAACGCGCGCAGCGCCTCGAGCTGCGCCTCTTCGCCGCCGTGCTTTACTCGATCGAGCCGCGCGCTCAGATCCCGCCGCAACGCCGCGATGTCGGGAATCGTGTACAGCAGCGCAGGATCCAACAATTCGTCGAGCAACATCGGGTAACGACTGAGTTCATCGGCCAGCCAGCGACTGGCGGCACAGATTTCGACGAGGCGAGAGAGCGCCGAAGGATTCTCGAGCAACAACATGTAGTACGCGGAACGGCGCACCGTCGCTTCGAGCAGCGGCACCAGTCGCGCAAAGGCCACACCGGGACGTGTCGTCTGCGACGCCGCCGTCAGCAGCCGCGGCACCAATGCATCGAGTCGCGCCCGGCTCTCGGCTCTGACCCGAGGTCGATCGCGCATTGCGCACAAGCGCGCGATCAGCGCGGCCAACTCGGGCGCGTCGCCAAATCCCGCCGCAGACAGTTCAGCGGCCAATGCGGAGGCATCGTCGTGCAGCCACGCCGATCGAAAGCGTTCTGCCGGATCGTCGGACGGTGCATGCAGCAGCGCTTCGAATGCGAGCGACGTGTTCGCGCGGTGGCGTTCGAGCGCGCGGACGAAGCGCGGGTAGTCGGCATAACCCATGCCCCGTGCGAGCCGCGCCTGGTCGAGTGCGTTGCTCGGCAGCAATTGCGTCTGCTCGTCGCGGATCGCCTGCAGACGGTGTTCGACGTTGCGCAGGAATCGGTACGCGGCCGCGAGTTGATCGGTGAGTTCGCGCGACAGCAGGCTGAGTTGAGCGAGCGCCGACAGCGTCGCGACGACGCCACGACATTGCAGCGCGCTTTGCCGGCCACCCCAGATCAGTTGATGCAGCTGTGCGGTGAATTCAACTTCGCGAATGCCGCCGGGTCCGAGCTTGATGTTCGCGCGCATCGCATCACCGCCGCGTTCGGCGTCGATGCGCCCTTTCATCTCGCGCAGCGATTGGACCGCGCCAAAATCGAGGTAGCGCCTGAACACGAACGGTTTCAACTGCTCGATCAAACGCCAGCCACCGTGCACGTCGCCGGCGCTGGGTCGCGCGCGGATCCATGCATAACGCTCCCAGTCGCGACCCTGCTCCTCGTAGTACCGCAGCATTGCATCAAAACTCGACACCAGCGCGCCGCTGTCGCCATACGGGCGCAATCGCATGTCGACGCGAAACACGAATCCGTCCGCGGTGACGGTATCGAGCACCTGAATGAGGCGCTGGCAGAGGCGCGTGAAGAACTGCTGGTTCGTCCGCGCGCCGGTGCGCGTCTGCCCGTCTTCGGCGTACGCGAAGATCAGATCGACGTCCGAGGACAAGTTGAGCTCGCCGGCGCCCAGTTTGCCGAGTGCGAGCACGACCAGGCGTTGCGGCTGCCCCGAGTCGACCCCGATCGGTTCGCCGTCGCCGGCAACCGCCCACGTGTGCAACCGTGCCAGCGCGCCATCGATCAGAAGGTCCGCGAGCTGCGTCAGGGACGCGGTCGTTTCCTCGACATCGGCGCGCCCGTTCACGTCGCGCCAGATGATGTGCAGCATCGCGGCATTGCGCAGCCGGCGCAGCGCCCGCTGCAGCGACTCGATGCCATCGACCCCCGCTACGCCGTCGAGCGCAACGCCAACAGCGACCGGACCCGGTGGCTGCGCAAATGATTCCGTAATGAGGAAGTGGATGAACGCATCGGGTTGCGCTAAGGCTACGTCGGCCGCGAATTCGCTGAGGGCAAAGAGCCGCGCGAGTTCTTTGGCTTCGTCCTGATGGGCGCGCAGCCAGGCGTCTACGCGCGCGCGTTGCGGGTCATTGAGCGTGCCCCAAAAGCGTTCCCACGCGCCGGACGCCGCATCGGCGAGTGCTGCGTTCAGATCAACGAGGTCGAGCACTGCTGTCGTGACGCCTACTGGAGCTGGCTGGAGGGCGTCACCCTGAGGACTTCGGCGATCGTCGTCAATCCCGCGCCGACTTTCTGCGCACCCGACAATCGCAGCGTCCGCATGCCGTCCTTGATGCCTTGGCGGCGCAGCGTATCGATGTCGGTATCGGCCTTGATCAGCTCGCGCAGCGATTCCGTC
>CAYUMA010000496.1:0-2628 GCA_964445675.1 uncultured Pseudomonadales bacterium
AAAGCAGGTTCGCGAGTCACTCGAAGCAGATGGTTTGACGCGATTTCCCGCATCGGAAGTGGCAGCTGCGCGCGTATTGGACGACGGTCAAGGGCGGCTGATCGTCTATCCGGCACTGACGGATCGCGGCGACAGCGTGGCATTGGTGATGGCAGCGTCGGCGGCCGAGCAAAGTCGTTTGTCGCGCGATGGATATGTGCGGATGGTCCTGTTGTGCGAACACAAGACCGCGCGTGTGCTACAGCGTACGTTGAAGGACGCCAGGAATCTCGGTATGCAGTATGCGCCGCTTGGAACGTTCGACGCGCTCGCGGATTCGCTACTGCGAGCGTCGGTATGGCATTGCTTCTTCGGCGGCACCGAGCCAACGCGGGAGCGTTGTGAACTGCCGCGCACCGCGGCGGAGTTCGACTTGCGTCTGACGCAGCGCCGCGGCGCGTGGAGGGCGTGCTTCGATGTGTTGATGCAACACGCGATCGCGATCATCGGGCGCCGCTTCGACGTCGTGCGCGCGCTCTCGATGGCCCGATCGCCTGCGTACGTGGCGGCCGCAAAAGACATGAACGCGCATGTCGCGCGCCTGGTCCCGGCGGACTTCGTCAATACGATTGCGTTGCGCCATCTCGGCGAGATACCGCGCTATCTCGATGCCGTGCAGCAGCGCCTCGATGGCCTGCAGGGCCGCGTCGACAAGGATGCGCAGACGGCCGCGGAGATCGCGGCGTTCGAGGCGCGACTGGCGCGTGTTGTCGGTGTGCTCGGAGAACGCGACGACCTCGCCGACGCCGGTTTTTTGATCGAGGAATATCGAGTCGCAGTGTTCGCGCAGCGGCTGCGCACAAAAGGCAAAGTCTCGGCGAAACGCATTGAAACGTCGCTCGCAGCATTCGAAGAGGAAGCCGGCGTGCGCTGAGGGTTTCGGCGCACACCGAGCGTTGCCTGCCGGATGATCCGGCGCTTGCGATATCATCACGCGGTCGTATCTGCAGTCGTATCCGCAGTTGTATAAGAGGGGGAGCGCGATGTCGAAACGTTGGGTGATTACCGGATTTGTGGTGGCACTCGCGTATAACGCCAGCGCCGCCGATGAGGTATGGGATCCGCTGGAGGGCATGAACCGCCGCTTCCAATCCTTCAACGATGGCGCCGATCGATGGGTGCTCAAACCGGCCGCGAAGGGTTATAACGCAATCACGCCTCGGTTCATCCGTCGCAGCATCGGCAATTTCTTCGTCAACATCACGTACCCGATTGTCATCGTGAATCAGTTTTTGCAGGGAAAGTGGCGTGAGGGTGCAACCGACACCGGGCGCTTCGTCATGAACACGACGGTGGGTGTCGGTGGTCTGTTCGACCCAGCGACGAATGCGGGCATCGCGCTGCATGACGAAGACTTTGGCCAAACCTTCGCTCATTGGGGAATCGACAGCGGACCGTACCTGGTACTTCCGTTTTTGGGTCCGTCGACAGTTCGCGACGGGATCGGCACAGGTGTTGGTTTTGCAGTGCAACCGACCCGTCACGTGATCGACGACGAAAAAGTCGTTCTTGGACTGACTGTGCTGAACGCCATCCAGATCCGAGCGGGTCTGCTGACCGCGGAACAACTCATCAGCGGCGATCGTTATCTGTTCTTCAGAGACGCCTTTCTGCAGCGCCGTCAATACCTGATCAAAGACGGCCAGGTGAGGGACGAGTTCCTCGATGACGAGTGGGAGGAGTAGCCGACTCCCTCGCGCCGAACCAGTCTTGTGGTCGAAAACCCGAAGTAGTAGGGTCCGCGGCCGATATCAGGGCAATTCGCTCGCCAGACCATGAGGCGGCGCCACGGCCCTCGGTGGGATACTGAATGACCCTGTTGGTAGTGGATCCGGACGATGCGACATCGGAAGCGTTGACGCATACCCTCGCGCAGTTGGGTTTTGTCGTGACGCGAGTCTCTGCGGTCTCGGCACTCGCCCCTCTGATTGCCCGGCAGCGCCCGGAACTCGTGTTGTGTCCGTATCTGCCCAATCGTGCGCGCCCGCTCGAACTCGTCGATGCAATTCTCGCGCAGGACCCGACGCTGCCGGTCGCGCTTGTTGCGTCGCGTGAACTCGATAAGAACGGTGTCCTCGCTGCACTGCGTTCGGGCGTCGTAGACGTACTCGAAATGGGTGACACGATCGATCTCGCGAGCGTGATCGATTCGGCAATTGGCCGCGGGAATCGCGGCGTTCGCGACGGTTCGGAGGATGCCCGCACGCGCGCGCAGCTGCGCGAGTTCCAACGCGACCAGCGCGCGGGACGCTACATCCAAATGGGCATGCTGCCGCCCAGTCCGATGGCGATCGATCGTTATCGGCTCAGACACAAGCTGTATCCGTCGCTGATGTTGAGCGGCGACTTCGTCGATTACTTCCGCATCACCGATCGGCATTTTGCGTTTTATATGGCGGACGTTTCGGGCCACGGCGCCTCCTCGGCGTTCGTGACCGTGCTGTTGAAGAATTTCTCGCGCCGGTTGCGCCGCGAATATCGCCCCAAAATGTTGAAGGCCCCGGGCGAGATTCTTGCCGCTCTGAATCGCGAACTTCTCGACAATCAGCTCGACAAGCATGTGGCAGTATTCATCGGCGTCATCGACCT
>CAYUMA010000497.1:0-4913 GCA_964445675.1 uncultured Pseudomonadales bacterium
CCCCGACATCGCGGCGGGCATGCTCGGCGCCGAGCGTAGCGATCCGAACTACCGCGACGTATTTTTGGAGCGGCGGCTTCGCCCAGCGCTCGTCGCGCTGAATCCGGAATTGCCACACGATGCGATCGAAGACGCTTACCGCAAACTGATGCGCCTCGACGCACCGTCGCTTATCGAGCGCAACCGAAACCTGCATCGTCTGCTGGTCGACGGCGTGACGGTGGAGTATCGGCGGGCCGATGACTCAATCGCAGGTGCGCAGGCAAAGGTGTTCGACTTCGACGCGCCCGAGTATAAATTGGGAGTACTGGCATGAGCACTCCGGCTGAAGCACCTGGCGGCGAAGTTCTCTTGTATGAGGCGCCGGACGGGCAGGTGCGGGTAGATGTGCGGCTGGAGCAGGAGACGGTGTGGCTTTCCCTGGACCAGATGGCTGAACTGTTAGGGCGCGATAAATCCGTGATTTCCCGCCACTTGCGCAATGTCTTCAGCACCGGGGAGCTGAAGCGGGAAGCAGTTGTTGCAAAAAATGCAACAACTGCCGCCGACGGAAAAACCTACCAGGTGGAGTATTTCAACCTTGATGCCATTCTCTCAGTGGGCTACCGGGTAAACTCGAAACGCGGCACTCAGTTCCGCATCTGGGCGACGCGCACCCTGCGCGATCACTTGTTACGAGGATACACGCTCAACGAGCGCCGGCTGGCCGAGCGCGGCCTGCTGGAAGCGCGGCAGACGCTCGATCTTTTAGCACGCACGCTGCAAAACCAGGCGCTGGTGGATGATACCGGCCGTGCGGTGCTGGAACTGATCACTGGCTATGCCGACGCCTGGCGGCTACTGCTGGAGTACGACGAGGATCGGTTGGCGTTGCCGCCTGGTGCCCGGCCATCGTCGGGTGTGCTGGATTTCTCGCGAGCCAGCGCGGCGATTGGCGAATTCAAGCGGGAGCTGATGGCGCGCAACGAGGCCACGCCGCTGTTCGGTAATTCGCGCGGCGGGGCGTTGGAAGGTATTCTCGGCAGCATCGAACAAACCATGTTCGGTGCGGGCTTGTACCGCTCGCGCGAAGAGAAAGCCGCCAACTTGCTCTATCTGGTCATCAAGGATCATCCGTTTTCAGACGGCAACAAGCGCATCGGCTCCTTCCTGTTCATGCTCTACCTGCAACAGGAAAAAATGACGCATCAACTCAACCCGCAGGCGCTGACGGCGCTTGCCTTGCTCATCGCCGAAAGCGCCCCGGCCAACAAGGATTTGATGGTGCGGCTGATCATCAATCTGCTGACGGAGCGCGGCGCATGAGCAACTTCGCCGAATCTGTCGTCGAGCAAGCCAGCCTGGCGTGGCTCGAAGCGCTCGGCTACGGCGTCCTGTGCGGCCCCGACATCGCGGCGGGCATGCTCGGCGCCGAGCGTAGCGATCCGAACTACCGCGACGTATTTTTGGAGCGGCGGCTTCGCCTAGCGCTCGTCGCACTGAATCCTGAATTGCCACACGATGCGATCGAAGACGCTTACCGCAAGCTGATGCGCCTCGACGCACCGTCGCTTATCGAGCGCAACCGAAACCTGCATCGTTTGCTGGTCGACGGCGTGACGGTGGAATACCGGCGCGCAGACGGATCAATTGCTGGCGCTCAAGCAAAGGTGATCGACTTCGATACGCCGGACAACAACGACTGGTTGGCAGTTAACCAGTTCACCGTTACAGAAGGACAGCAGACGCGCCGCCCCGATGTGGTGCTGTTTGTGAACGGGCTCCCGCTGGCGGTGATCGAACTCAAGAATCCTGCAGATGAGAACGCGACGATTTGGAGCGCCTATCAGCAACTTCAAACTTATCAAGCGCAGATTCCCGCGCTCTTCGCGACTAACGCGGCGCTGATTATTTCCGATGGCGTGCAGGCGCGCATTGGTACGCTCGGCGCGGGCAAAGAATGGTTCAAACCTTGGCGCACGATTTCCGGTCGCGAGGACGCAGCGGCGAACTTAGCCGAGCTGCAAGTCGTGCTCGAAGGTGTATTCAACAAGCGCCGATTCCTCGACCTTGTGCGGCACTTCATCGTGTTCGAGGATGAAGGCGGCGGCAAGCTTATCAAGAAGATGGCGGGCTACCATCAGTTCCACGCGGTCAACATTGCCGTGGAAGAGACGTTGCGCGCGGCTCGTGTGGCGGCGGATCGAGCGGCTGAGGCGCCGGGACGCTACGAGTCCGGGCGCCAACCTGGCGGCGATCCAGGTGACCGGCGCGTCGGTGTCGTGTGGCACACGCAAGGTTCTGGCAAGAGTCTCACCATGGCTTTTTATGCCGGCCGCGTGATCCTGCATTCCGCAATGGAGAACCCGACGATCGTCGTGCTCACCGATCGCAACGACCTCGACGATCAGCTCTTCGGCACCTTTGCGCGCTGCCGCGATCTGTTGCGCCAGCCGCCGGTGCAGGCGGCGGATCGCGCCGATCTGCGCGAGAAATTGAAGGTCGCATCCGGCGGCGTGGTCTTCACCACGATTCAAAAGTTTTTTCCCGAGGAGAAAGGCGATCGCCACCCTGCACTTTCAGAGCGGCGCAACATTGTCGTGATTGCCGACGAAGCGCACCGCAGCCAGTATGACTTTATCGACGGCTTCGCACGGCACATGCGCGATGCTCTGCCGAACGCGTCGTTCATTGGTTTCACTGGCACGCCCATCGAGAAGACCGACGCGAACACTCGCGCCGTGTTCGGCGAGTATATCAGCGTGTACGATATCCAGCGGGCGGTCGTCGACGGCGCCACCGTACCGATCTACTACGAGAGCCGGCTCGCCAAGTTGGAACTGAAGGAATCCGAACGGCCTAAGATCGATCCGGAGTTCGAGGAGGCTACCGAAGGCGAAGAGGTTGAGCGCAAAGAGAAGCTCAAAACCAAGTGGGCACAACTGGAAGCTGTCGTCGGCTCGGAGAATCGCCTCAAACTTATCGCGCGCGACCTTGTGGAACACTTCGAGAACCGTCTCGCGACAATGGACGGCAAGGCGATGATCGTCTGCATGAGCCGGCGCATCTGCGTGGAGCTATACCGGGAGATCGCCGCACTACGGCCGGCGTGGCATGGCGACTCTGATGACCTCGGCTCAATGAAGGTGATCATGACCGGGTCGGCGTCCGATCCACTGGAGTATCAGGGGCACATCCGGAATAAGAAGCGGCGCGAGGACATGGCGCTGCGCTTTCGCGATCCAAACGATTCGTTCCAGATCGTGATTGTGCGCGACATGTGGCTGACTGGATTCGACGCGCCGAGCCTGCACACGATGTACGTGGACAAGCCCATGCGTGGGCATGGACTCATGCAGGCCATCGCTCGCGTGAATCGGGTCTTCAAAGATAAACCAGGCGGCTTGGTCGTGGACTACCTCGGACTCGCCGACGAACTCAAGAAGGCGCTGGTGACATACACGGAAAGCGGTGGCACTGGTAAGACCGCGCTCGATCAGGATGAAGCCGTGGCTGCTTTATTAAAACACTACGAGATTTGCCGCGGTCTCTTTCACGGCTTCGATTGGTCGCTATGGATCACGGGTAAACCGCACGAGCGGCTATCTGTGCTGCCGGCCGCGCAAGAACACATCCTCGCACTCGCGGACGGTAAGGCGCGTTTGCTGCGCGCAGTTACGGATCTCTCCAGTGCCTTCGCGCTTGCTGTGCCGCATGAGCAGGCGCTGCGCATACGCGATGATGTCGGATTCTTTCAGGCGGTTCGCGCGGTGCTGGCGAAAAGCACGCCGGGGGATCGCAAAACCGACGAAGAACTTGATCACGCCATCCGGCAAATCATCTCTAAGGCTGTCGCGTCCGACGAAGTCGTGGATATCTTTACTGCCGCGGGCCTCAAAAAACCGGACATCTCGATCCTCTCCGATGAGTTCCTGGCCGAAGTGCACGGCATGCCGCAGCGGAATCTAGCGGTGGAACTGCTGCGCAAGCTGTTATCAGGCGAGATCAAAACTCGCGCGCGGCGCAATGTCGTCCAAGCGAGGTCCTTTGCCGAGCTTCTCGAACAGGCGGTGCGCAAATACCAAAACCGCGCCATCGAGACCGCGCAGGTGATCGAGGAGCTGATCCAACTCGCGAAAGATATGCGTAAGGCGAACGCGCGCGGCGACGAGCTGCACCTGAGCGAAGACGAGTTAGCTTTTTACGATGCGCTGGAAGTGAATGACAGCGCGGTCAAGGTGCTTGGCGAACCGACGTTGGTTAAGATCGCTCGTGAGTTGGTAGAGACGGTGAAAAAGAACGTCACGATTGACTGGACAGTTCGCGAAAACGTCCGCGCTCAGCTGCGCGTAATCGTGAAACGCATCTTGCGCAAGTACGGCTATCCACCGGACAAACAAGAAAAGGCGACACAAACGGTGCTAGAGCAGGCGGAGCTGCTATCTGAGATGTGGACGACGGCGTGAAGATACTTGTGCAACCCGCACGGGATTCGGATTCGGTTCAGGGTAAAGCGAGGGTTTTGAAGAGGATCCTCGAAGGCTAATCTGAAATACCAGTGGCGGTTTTATCTGGAGTGGCGGCATCGTGAACCGCGAAGTGCCCAGAAGCCTTCTGGGCAATTGGTGAAGGATGAGATTAGCCAGACAGCGTCTGGCAAATTGGGGCGAGTCTACGGGGTCGGCGAGTCTACGGGGTCTGACTTTGATATCACGACTATCTTCCCAATTTTCGAAAAACTCTGTTCGTCACGACAAGCTGCCCTCCTCCTCCGTGGGAGCGATGATCGTCTCCATCAATTAAACCGAGTTAGCTAAAGATTTATCCCGTTTACTTACCAGTCTTTATCGCCGCCAAATCGCCAAGCGACATCTGTTCTTTGATCAGCAGTATCCAGCCGAACAACGTGACGGGAATGTATTGCGCCAGGTGGT
>CAYUMA010000498.1:0-3028 GCA_964445675.1 uncultured Pseudomonadales bacterium
TGCGTACCGCGCACCGACCTGACGGTTCATCCAGGGTCGCTCTAGCGTCGGCGGGTGGGAGCTGCACTGCAGGCCCCGGCTTGGTTTCCAGCACTTCACCGCCGGCAGCAGATTCAGCATTCAGCGCCTGCTGATTCGGCGTCATGCCGGTGATTTCGATCATCGTTCCGGTTCTCGACGACGTATCGGCGTTGCACCAATTGCTCGACGACCTCGACGCGATCCCTGCGTTTGACGCCGAGCGTATCGTCGTCGATGGCGGCAGCACCGATGGTTCATTCGAACTGGCGCAGCGGCGCGTCGAAGTTGTAGTTCGCGCGCCCACCGGTCGGGCGCGCCAACTTGCCGCCGGGGCGGCGCGCGCGCACGGCAAATGGTTGTGGATGTTGCACGCCGACAGCCGCGTTGATGCGTCGGCGTGGGATGCACTGCGACGCGCAGTCGAGCCGAAGGATGCCGCGTGGGGGCGATTCGACGTGCGCCTCACGGGCAAACATGCCGCATTTCGTATCATCGAGACGCTGATGAACGTCCGCTCGCGCTGGTCGAGCATCTGCACGGGCGACCAGGGGATTTTTGTCAGGCGCGACCTGCTCGAACTCGTCGACGGCATTCCGGATCTGCCGTTGATGGAAGACATCGAACTGACGAAACGACTACGCCGCTACGCGCATCCGATCTGTATCGATTCGCCGCTAGGGGTGTCGCCGCGACGGTGGCAGGAGCACGGCATTGCCACGACGATTCTGCTGATGTGGCGACTGAGGCTTAAGTACTTTTTCGGTGTGGCGCCGGAGACACTGGTGCAGCAGTACTACCGCCGTGACCGTTGACGCACGATCGTCCGCGGTGATCGCGATATTCACGCGCGCGCCGGAGCTGGGTAAGGTCAAGACGCGCCTTGCCGGTTCCGTTGGCGAGTCGATTGCTCTGGAGGCACATCGCGCGTTGCTCGCGCGAACGATCGAAGTCGTGGAGTCGAGTGGATTTGCCGCGGAGATCTGGCTCGACGGTGATCCGGCTGCATTGCCCGCACGAACGCTCCCGATTCGGCAGCAGTGCGCCGGCGACCTCGGGGTCCGGATGCTGCACGCCATCACCGACATCACCCTGCGCGGCCGTTCGGCGATCATCGTCGGCACCGACTGCCCGGTCATCGATGCGCAGTACCTGTCCGACGCTGTGGATGCGTTGGAACATGCCGACGTCGTGCTGGGTCCCGTCGAGGACGGTGGCTACGTGTTGATCGGCATGTCACGGGCGCACGCTGATCTCTTCGTGGACATGATGTGGAGCACACGAACGGTGTTGGCGCAGACGCTGCAACGGGCGGAAATGGCGCGCTTGAAGACAGTGGTGCTCGGACAACTCTGGGACGTCGATGACGGCGCGGACTGGCGCCGCTGGCAAACGTTGGCGGGTCTGCCTACGCGGACCCCGCCGTCTTCGTGAGGTTGGCGATGAACTGCCTTAAGCGTCTGCGATCGGCGCTCCCCATTTCGGCAAACTGGATCCCGCAAGAGAGCTGACCGGTGTGGTCGTTCATGCTGAAGTGTCGGATGACCACCTGCGCCGCCAGGCGCAAGTGACTCGGAATCTCGAGTTCGCAGCGTTCGACGATTTCATCCTGTCGTAGCCCGGGGTCCGCCTGAACGTCGAATACGACGCGACAACCACCCGACGAGATGTCGACCAGATAACCGCTCAACGCGTGTCCCGAGCGATGCAGCGTTATGCGCGCGCGATCCTTCGACGCGGATTGCGGCAAGCGGAAACGCGGCGCTCGACGGCGTTGCTGGTACAGAATTTCCGTCGGCAGTTCCAACACGAAGCACGGAACGCCGCGATCGACGGCAATCTCGGCGACGCGCAATTCGTCGACGCGCGCGTACGTACCGTCGACGCGACCGGCGAGACTGAACGGTTCGCCGTCGCGCATCAGGCTGACGCCGGAGCGCGGTCTGATGTCGTCGAGCAGGAACTGCGTACCGGTCACTTCGAGCACGCGCGCCGTGAATTCGGCGTCGGGCCGGAAGAAGCGGATCTGCACCGTGGCGCGCTGGTCGCGCAACGCTCTGAAGACGCGTTCGATTTCACCGGCATCGCGCAGATATCGGCTCGCGACGAAGCCGGCAGATACCTGTGCCTGGATCATGCGGCGCAGCTATCGATTGCGGTTGCGCGAGAGCAGTCCGGATGGATCGCGTCGCGCAAGACGCTTCGCGCGGTGATGGTCGATCGTCAGCCGGCGCCGCTGCGCGGCCGCGCGCTCGGCTTCGCGTTGTTCGTCGGTTCCCGGGGTGGTTCGCGTGGTCATGTGTTGACGCTCGAAGTGGTTCATTTGGATGGGCTGCGAAGGGGCAGAATGATAGCGACGTCCGGCAAATGAAAACGTGATCGCCGCACGGTGTGAGCCTAGACGCGGCGCGCGAATTCGAGGGCCTGATCGATCAATTGGGCGGTTGGCTTCCACTGGTTCGCGTGTTGCAGATAACGGCCGAGGAATGCGCCGCGCGCATCGAGCACCGCGGGGTGCCG
The DNA here is from genome assembly GCA_964445675.1 of uncultured Pseudomonadales bacterium. Lineage (GTDB taxonomy): Bacteria > Pseudomonadota > Gammaproteobacteria > Pseudomonadales > Azotimanducaceae > DATJGR01. The sequence goes on from CAYUMA010000498.1 coordinate 2,539, forward strand.
GGGCAGGGGCCGCATGCCGACGTCGATGCGCACCAGATAGCCGTTCTCGTCGAGGTCCAACGTGATCGGATCGATCTCCTCGCAAACGCCGTCACGCAGCGTCAGCAGCAACAGGTCGACTTTACGATCGCCGTGCAGCAACGGTGCCGCGCCGCGCCGGAAGCGCTCCCAATCGATCGGATGAATCAATGCGACCCGACCGGGTTCGATCCGCTGCAATGCGATCGTCTCCACCGAAACCATCGCGCATCTCATGCGTTTTTGATGCGCGGACAGTAGCTGGATATTTGTACAGTATCAAGCCAACGCTGAACATTGCGTCAAGCGTCGTGCGCAATCGCGACTGACCCAGCGATGTCGCGGATCCGGCGCACGAGTGCGGCCAGTCCATTGCCGCGCGTCGGACTCAGGTGCCGTATCAGGTCGAGGTCTTTGAACAGTTCGTCGATGTTGTACGCGAGGATCGCGGCCGGCGTGCGCCCGTCGAAGG
>CAYUMA010000499.1:0-12055 GCA_964445675.1 uncultured Pseudomonadales bacterium
CCAGGGCGTCTCGGACCCCGAGGCGGCCCCGCACGTGGCGCTGGGGATCGGAGAGGCGATGGGCCGGGCGGTAGGCGCCGAGCAGGCACGCCTCGGCCAGGGCCCGGGCATCGCGTCGGTCGGTCTTCACCTTGCGCGACCGCGTCGCATACATGGGCGCGACGTTCGGGTCCGCGACGATGACCTCGTGCCCGAGCGCCTCGAGACACCGGGCCACCCATTCGCTGTCGGTCGAGGCCTCGATCAGCATCCGGGCGCGGGGCCGGGCCCCGAGCACGGCGGCGAAACGCTCGGGCTCGGTGCGGATCCGCTGCTCGACGACCTCCCCTCCCTCGGCGAGGATGTAAATCTGGCTGTCCCTCTTGTGGACGTCGATGCCAATATGGTCCATGGCTGGCCTCTCCCTTTCTGCGGCGTTGACCGCGGGGTGCTCGTGTGGGGCCGTCTAGGCCACCACGTCAAGCGAGAGGCCAGCCGCTTCATCCCATCTATCCTCAAATTATTTTTACACATCAATACCTGTTCTTCGTTCTTTGATCGGGTTGTTTTAGACGGTGTGGCCACGGGAGGCTCGTCATGAATAGTCCAATCGCAATCGCAAAATATTTTTACAGCAACAACCAGCAGCGCGAGCACGCGGTGCGCGCGCGCATACTGCGGTCGGTCAAGAAACGGCGCAAGTTTTTTATCGAACCACTCGAGCCGCGGATCCTGCTGTCGGTCCTTCCCGTTCCGACGGGACTTGTCGTGAGCCTGAGCACGGGACTGACCGCCGTGGGCACCGAAATTGGTCAGTTGATCACTGACGACCCGGTGATCAAGAACGCTCTTGTGCCGGGCATCGTCGAGACGAAGACGCTCGGCGAAAACGTCTATCAGGTCAGTCCAACGCTGACCGAGGCACTGCGGATCGTCAGCGACGTGTCGAAGACGCAAGGGCCGGGCATCGGCCTATTCGATACCTACGACTACAGCGGCGCAGCGAACGATCTGGCCGCGCGTTTCGCATATCTGGAGCAGGACTTCGATTTCATCGAGCCTTTTCTTACACCCCCGGGCGTCGACGAGCTGCGGCTGCGCGCGATTGATATCAACAACGATAGCTACATAACGATGGAAGAGGCCTTCAAGGTCCTCATCGTCGGCCAGATCCTCGACTACCTGAACGAGAACCCGATCGTTGACCAAACGAGCGACGCCGACACCCAGGTCGATGTCGATGATGCCGCGTCGCAGATCGAGAACTTCATCGACGGCGGCTTCGGCGGCCTTGGCCTGCCGGAGAACACCAACACGGACAGCGACCTGAGCGAGTATTTCGGGATCAACATCAACGGACCATCGACGGTCGGCTCGTACGACGAAGCCACCAAGACGCTGCGGTGGAACATGGATTTCTCGTTGACCATGTTCTCGAAGACCTATCGACAGGAAGCCTTCGGCCAGACGACCAACCTGGCATCGACCGATATCTTCGACCTCGGCTACGAGGGCGAACAGCTCGGCATCGCGCTCGACCCCGGCGCACCGCCAGAGCCGAACAACGATCCATTTTCCCTTCCGGTTGCGCGGACGATCGATTTCGGTTCGTTCATTTTCGGTTTCAAGGGCGCCGGTGACGGCAGTGTCGCCGACGGCGACTTCTTCTTCGCGGCGCCCGACCGCGCGTCGAACCCGAGCGACGGCGTGCGCATCGGTGTCAACGTCGGCAGCCCTGCGAACCTGTTCGAGACCGAGAAGGAAGGACTCGGCGGAGTCAAGAGCTTCATCAACGTCAACGTCGGCTTTCTCGGCGCATCGGTGATCGACCCCGACGTGACGAACGCGAACGACACCGGTGTCGCCCTCAATATGAATTTGTCCGGCGGCGCATCCGACCCGAGCAATCCGGTTTCGCTGGGTTTCACCGATGCGCAGCAGGGCACGGCAAACGGCAGCGGTTCGATCGAGGCGCAGACGGCGCCCAACCTGCCGAAGCTCGCGACGACGCCGATCGAGCTCACGCTGAGAATCGGTACGAATGCGCAGGATGCCAAAACGGTAGTCACACTGCCGAGCGGCAGTTATGCGGATACCGCCGCCGTTGTCACCGCGCTGAACGCCGCGATCGCGGGCACGGCATTGAGCGGTATCGTTTCCGCGGCCGACAGCGACAGCGACGGCAAGATCGAATTGAAGGTCGTAGCGACCGATCCGACGCCGCTGGGATTCAGTGCGGAGTCGAGCGGCTCGCCGTTGACGGCGGCCAATGACTCGCCGCTGATCAACACGACTTCAACCCCGACCGTGACGTTTCTGCTCTCGATCGCTGGCGGTGCGCCAAAGAAAGTGATCGTCAATGTTGCATTGGATCCGCTCGGACCGGATGGTCAATCCGGGGATCCGACCAAGGACGCGGACAACAACCGGGTTTCGATCAGCAGCCTGAAGATAAGCCTTCAGTCGGCGCTCAACACCGCATTCGGCGTCGGTGCACTGGGAGTAGGAAACTCCGGCAACAAGCTGACCATCAGCACTTCCGGCCTGATCGAGATCTCGCGCACGCTGACGCTCGACACCGTCGAGCAGATCACGCTGGCTGAACTGCAGGGCGCCGCCCAATCCTTCGCGGTCACACCGGATTCCAACTCGACGTTCGACGTCAACCTGAAGCTCAGGACGCTGGACGGCCTCGAGAAAGCGGACAACTCGGCCTACAAGCCGGAAGGCACGATCAAGGTCCATGTCAATCCATTCGCCGCCAATGCGGTGGTCGGCAAGGTGGTCGACATCGATCCGCCAACCGGCGAGAGCATCGTCGTCGCGAGCTACCTGCTGACCGACGCGGCCAACAAACCGCTGAAAGACGGCGCGTCCGACCTGCAGACCATGCTGGACTTCAATGTCATTAGCTCGGCTGACGTGCTGAGCGTGTTCAACGAAGTCGCCAATTGGTTCGACCGCGTTTCAGCAAGCGACCTGCTGCGGGCGTTCGACTTCCCGTTCGCGCAGACGACGCTCGGCGCCGTGCTGAATCTGAAGGACGTGATCACCGACGCGATTCTGATCAATGACGGCGACGACGGCGTCAAGGCGCCCAATGCGTCAACCTCTGACATAGATGACACCGAGAAACTGCTCAAGTGGTTCAACACCGGTTCAGCCTCGAAGCCCAACTACAAGCTCGGCGCAGTGTTCGGCAATGCACAGCAACTCGAAACGAAGCTCAATGCGCTGCTGACACCGATGGGTGCGCCCAATGTCGATGCGACGGTGTTCACCGACGGCGGCAAACAGAATCTGACCTACAAGATCCAGGTCAAGAGTCAGGAGTTCGATGTCGACCCGATCGCGGTCGGCAGCCAACCGCTATCGGTTCCAATGGACTTCGAAATGGACCTGCGCCCGCTAGTCGATTTCGAGCCCAGCGGCAAGCTGGACATCTCGGGCAAGGGCGATGTGGGCTTCACGCTCGGTTTCGTGCTCGGCAAGAACGTCGCCGTGCTCGACAAGACGACGACCACGATCGGTACGCTGAACAGCGATACCGGCGTCGCGCTGAATACCAATCTGGCGCTGACGACACTTGGAAACATCGATCCGATCGTCGGACGGCTGAGCGCCAACGCGTCGTTCAAGGTCACGACGTTTGCCGGGACAACGCCGACCGACTACACGGTGACTCTGTCAAAGGCGGAGACCGACAACAACCGAACACTCGTCGATCTGATTGGCGACCTGAATACAGCACTCAACACTGCAGGCCTGTCCGGCAAGATCGTTGCCGAAACGGAGCCAGTGTTCGGCGACACGCGGACCGCGCGGATCGTACTGCGCGCGCTGGACTCCGCGATCACTGCATTTCAGATCAGTCTGGATCCGGCGCGCGCGCCCTTTCAGCTCATCCTCGGGTCCTTCAATTCGGCCTACTCGGAGCTTGGGCTGCGGACGCAGGCCGCGTCGACGGTCTCGTTGGTTGCGCCGGCGCCGGTCGAGGCCTTCAATCCCGGCGTTGAAGTCAGATTCAACCTCGAAGTCGTTCGCGGAAGCTCGGTGTCGACGACGGTCACGCTGCCCACGAGCGCGACCTCGGACAACCAGTCGCTGCAAAGCCTGATCCTCGATTTGAACGCGGTCCTGCCGGCTGGCATCGTTGCCAGCCAGAGCGACGGCTTCATCGTACTGAGCGCGGTCGACCGCGACATCAAGGCCTTTGCCGTCAGTGAGCAAGGCAGCCTGAACGCCGACAAGATCGGCTTCGACTTCGGAGCAGCCAGGGAGGCACTGGTCGCGGCCGGCGTAACAACCTTGCCGGGAGTAGGACAGCTCGTGGTGGTGGGCGGTGTGCAACTGCGAGGCGGTCATGCGCCGGCAGACCTGTTTGGGCGGCTCGTGAACGATGTCACGTTGACGATCAACGGTGAGGCCGTCACCGTCAGCAAGCTGGACACCGGCAACAACGCGTCGGTCGGTGACCTCGCGGAGAACATCAATGGCGCCATCGAAAAGAATGCCAACCTGAAGGGCAAAGTGGCCGCGCTCAGCGACGGCGACCGCATCGTGTTCCGCGCAATCAACAAGTCGGTGAGTGCGATCACTATTGCCGGTCTCGACGGCGGGGAGAAGACGGCGCTGGGTATGGACAACGGCGGCACGCAGAATACCGGTGGCAACCCCTCGCTAGCAATGCGAAGCGTCGGCAATGCGCCGGTGTCTTTCGGCGTGTCGGCCGATACGCCCTTCACCGTCACGATCAATGGCATCCCTTATTCGACGGAACTGAAGCGCGACAACACGATCCTGAACCGCTCGCTGTACGACCTTGCGGCGGACCTGAACAATGCGATCAACGCGGCGCTAGGCGGCGCAAGCAAGAACCCGTTGATCGCCACCGTCCAGGGCGGCCAGATTGTCATTGGTCTGCGGACGAGCCTCACCGGGACCAGCCTGATTGGCGACCCGTTCAATTCCACGGCAACGGGCGGCATCAAGCCTAGCGACGTTACGAGTTTCAGCATCAACTCGGCAGCCGCTGCGTTCGCGACCGACCTGAAATTGATCTTGGCACCGAATACACCGAATCCGGCAGACAAAGCGGACTTCCTGATCCAGTTCAGTGACGGCAGCAGCGCGAAGGTCACTCTGGACAGCCTGGATACCGACACGGATCAGAAGATCGATGGCACCAAGACGCTCGGCGAACTGATCAACGTCATCGAGGCAGCAGCTCCGGGCAAGGTGAAAGTCGAGATCGCGCCAAACGGCACCAGCCTGCTCGTCAAGGACTTGACGTTCATTCCCGGCGGACCCAACGCGAAGCTGTTCAGCATCGTCGCGATCAACGGCTCACCGGCGGCGGCGCAACTCGGCATATTGGGCTCGGACACCACCAGCAACAACATCAGCGAAGTGGCGGCCGGCTCGCCGAAGACGGTCGACGGAGTGATCGACGGCGGACGAATCGTCCGGCAGGAACTCGTCGACCGTGTGTACGTGAAAGATTTCAATGCGACGGCGGAACTGACTGTCAAGACGCGCGGGGGTACCGGCGCCTTGCCGGTTGGCGCAGATGTGACGTACGGGTTTGCGGGCATCCATCTCGAGAAGGCTCCCGGTCAACAGCTATTTACGGCGACGGCGGATCTGCCGCTGTTCGACCCCCAGAAGACGTTGAGGACGATGTTGGCGGCGCTCGACAAGCCGCAGCCAGGCGCTTCGCTCGGCGAGCTGGTCGGCACGCCGACACTGAAGCTGCACGACGATTTCACGATGAACGTGAGCCTGCCCGGCTTCGACGTGGCGGGTTTCGTTGCGCCGGTCAACCCGACGGTCACGTTCAAGACCGACAACGTGGTCATCAAGCAGAGCGATATCGACGCCGCACCGCCGGCGGGCGCGCAATTTGCCGATCTCGGCATCGATGTCCAGACCAACAGCTTCGGTCAGTTGGAGAAGTTCAAGACCGTCAAGTTTGACAACCTGCTGGACGCCCTGAAGGGAATGGCGAACTTCCTGTACCAGTTCGAGGCCTTTGCCTTCCTTGGCAATGAGGTTCCGATTCTCGGCAAGAGCGTCAATGAACTGATCGACGTCGCCGACCAGTTCCAGCAGGCCGTCGACGCTATTCAGAGCAACCGCGCGAGCAGTATTCAAGCGCTGTCGCAGAAAATCCGCGAAGCCTTCGGGTTGCCGAAGTTCACAAGCAACAACGAGGCCGCCGCCTTCTTCACCAACCTCGGATTCACGGGCGTCACCGCCGCATCGCTGCCGGCGAACTACCAGCTGATTCAGTTCTCGCTCGACGGCGACATCCTGAGGGCCGATCTGCGGCTGCCGGTCGGATTCAGTCAAGGGCTCAACGTCGATCTCGACCTTGGCAATGTGCAGTTCAGCACCGGCTCGCTGCCCGCTGATATCCAGGGCGGCGCGGGCGTGCCCGTGTCGGGCTTCCTCGATGCGCGGCTTTCGTTCGGTGTCGACTTGAACACGCCGACCAACCTGTTTGTTTACGACGACACCACCGGCGTGTTCGGCCACCTGGGCGGCGCGTCGAGGAATCTGCAGTTCAATGCGGCCATCGGTTCGCTCGGTACGTTCGTCAAGGATGGGCTGGTCGATCTGAACCTGGACTTCAACGTCAACGGCAACGACGGTGTTGCCGGCAAGCAGGCGCTGCCCGCGTTCCTGGCGCTCGCGAAGGGCGCGACGCTGGGCGGCAACGCCAAGGCGACGTTGCCCGTGTTCTACCCGACGGACTCTCAGTACCTGGGCGACATCGGTTACAACGCCGGGCTCGCGCTCGGTGCGGGCAATACGTTGCAGGCGACGGCGCCGACACTGACGAAGCCGGACTTCTCGAGCATCAATCCGGCGACGGTCGACCCGTTTGTCAATGTCCCGCTGATGCTCGACACGCTCGACGAATTCCTCCAGGGGCTGCAGGACACCGTTGACACACAGGTCTTCTCGCTTGATCTACCGATCGTCGGACATCAATTGCAGGGCAGTGCGGATTTCATCGAGAAGCTGCGTCGCGATTTGATGGGGCCGCTGCGCCAGTACCTCGAACAAGCACCGCAACTGGCCGGCGATGTGGTGCAGGCGCTGTTGTTCGAACTGCTCGGCCCCAACAGCGCACAGGGCAAGGTCAACGGTGTGCAGGACATCGAAGCGTTTCTCGGCATTCCCGGCGACATCAGTGGTCAGAACCTACTGAAGGATGGTCCGGACGCGGGCGGCACGATTGATCAAACAGACATCGTGCTGACCTCTGGTCTCGACGGGGCACAGTGGGAATTCACGCTCGGTGCCAATTACCCGCTAGGGACCCCGCTCGACTTCGATCTCGGGGTGGCGGCATTGGGGCTCGATGTGAATGTGCCGTTGCAGTTCAGTCTCGACTGGGCGCTGGCGGTGGGAATGGGTGCGAGCCGTCAGGATGGCGGCTACCTCTTCGTCGGCAACAACAAGGAACTCGACCTGGCGTTGAACATCGATATACCGAACTCGACCCTCCGCGGTCAGCTCGGATTCCTGCAGCTGGATGTAACCGAAGACGGGGGCGGCACAAATACCGGGCTCGAAGGCGGCGCGCGTGGCACGTACGCGCAGGCCAACTTCGGCGTCGATATCACGGGTGCCGGCGGCGACACCAAGGTGTCGTTCTCCGAATTGGGAAGTCTGGACGAAGCGGTCAGTCTGAGCGCGAATGCCGAGGTGAACCTGCTTATCAAGGCGGCGTTCGACAAATCCTTGATTCCCGCAACCATTGCCTCGTTGCTGCCGGAAGTCAGCGGGCGCTTCGTGCTCGACTGGGAAACCGGCAACATTGCGAGCGCCAATTTCGACTTCGCGAACAGCCTGAATCTGGTCGGCTTTCGCGATGTCAACATCAACCTGGGGTCGTTCATCAACGACTTCCTCAAGCCGTTCTTGGACAAGATTCACGAAGTCACCGGGCCGCTGCAACCGGTGATCGATGCGATCACCGCGCCGATCCCGGTGATCTCCGATCTCGCAGGCCAAGACATCTCGTTGGTCGATATCGCCGGCGCGTATGGCACCGTCGAGCCGGCGATGATTTACGCCATCGCGGACATCATCACGCTGGTCAACAAGATTGGATCTGGCAGTTACGGTGCGTTTGGTTTGCCACTCGGCGATTTCATCCTGCTGGATAAGGCGAGCGGAGACAGCGATTACCTGTCGGCAAGCGAGTTGCTGGCACCGGGATCGAGCTTGGCGGGCCAGTCGAAGCTGGGCAATCTGGGCGCTTTCCGTACCGGCACGTTGGGTGCGCTGGGCACGTTCGAATCGCTGCTCGCGAGCGGCAGTGGAGACGCGGCGTCGAAGAACCTTGTGTCCGGCCTGAAGAACGGCACGGAGGGCGGACGCGGGTTTGAGTTCCCCGCGTTCGAAGACCCAGCCAAGCTTCTCGGCCTGCTGGTAGGCAAGGATGTCCCGATCATCACGTACGACCTCGCGCCGTTCGAGATGGAATTCTCTTATGTGCAGAAGTTCCCGGTCTGGGATGCGCTGTTCATCCGGATCGGGGGCGGGGTTGGTCTGTCGATCGATCTCGGCTTCGGTTACGACACGGCGGGGGTGCGCGAATTCGCCGAAGGCGGATTCAGCAACCCACTCGACCTGCTCGGCGGCCTGTACGTCAGCGACACCGCCAACGCTGACGGTACCGGCCCGGACGTTCCCGAGGTGGTGCTCAGGGGCGAGCTGTTTGCGGGCGCCGAGTTGAACCTCGGCATCGCGAGCGCGGGCGCCGAGGGCGTGATTGCGCTGACGACTAACTTCGACCTCTACGACCCCGACAGCGACGGCAAGGTGCGGATCGAGGAACTGGTCGGCAATTTCCTGAACGAGCTGAAATTCGGCAATGCGCTGAAAGCGCCGATTGCGATCTTCGACGTCTACGGCGAGTTGACTGCACAATTGCGCGCCTTTGTCGAGGCGCTGTTCTTCAAGGTCGAGTTCGAGATCACGCCGCCGATCAAGATTGCGAGTTTCAGCATCCCGTTCGAGCGGAGACCCTTCCTGGCGACCGAGCGGGGCGACGGTTCGTTGCTGCTGAATGTTGGTCCGAATGCCGACCAGCGCCTGAACGGCGACACGCGCGACATCGACGAGCAGACCTTCGTCAAGAGCCTCAGCGATACCGAAGTCGCGGTGTGGGGTATGGGCATCGGTTCAGGCGAGGCCCAGAAGTACAAGGTCGATCCGGCCAAGGGGATTTTCGCCCTTGGCGGCAGCGGCAACGATGTGATCGATCTGTCGCAGGTCACGCACAACATCCGCTACACGGTCGAAGGCGGTGTCGGCGACGACACGGTCAAAGGCTCGGCCGGCGGCGGCGTGATGAAAGGCGAACTCGGTAACGACATCCTGACCGGCGGCGCGAAAGTCGATCTCATCATCGGCGGCGAAGGCAACGACACGATCGACGGCATGGGTGACGCCGATCGGATCTTCGGTGACATCGGGTCGGTGGCCGCGATTGCGGGTGGCGAACGCTTCCGTAGCTTCGTGACCGACAAGGACGGCGACGACAAGATTCTTGGCGGCACCGGTGCCGACATCATCTTCGGCGGCGGCGGCATCGACACGATCGAAGGGGGTGCCGACAACGACATCGCCTTCGGCGACGGCGGTAACTTCGATACCAGTGGCGGCAATCTCAAGCGGCTACCCAACGGCCGCTACGACGTCAATGTGGGCGGCGCAGGCGACAAGGACATCATCTTCGGCAACGCCGGCAGTGATGCGCTGTTCGGGGGCGCGGGCGATGACCTGATCGATGGCGGCGCGGACAACGACGAAACCGAGGCCGGTGTTGGTTTCGATGTCGCGTATGGCGGCGGTGGCGCCGACACGGTCTACGGCGGCGACAACGACGACATCATCTTCGGCAGGCGCGATCCGCAGGGTCTGGTTTTCAATCAACTGGGCGATCCGGCTGACCTGACCGCGGATGGCATCGACACGATCTTCGGCGACGAAGGCAACGACTTCATCCGCGGCCAGGATGCCAACGACGTCATGCGCGGCGGCCGCGGTGCCGACATCATGTTCGGGGATATCGGTGATGACACGATGTTCGGCGAAGCCGGCGGCGACATCATGTACGGCGGCGCCGACAGCGATACGATCGACGGTGCCGACGGCGCGGATATCGTGTTTGGCGACGACGGCCTGGTGGCCTATGTCGATTTCGACACCAGCAAGGCCGACTTCAACGTCACCGGCTCGCGCATCCGCTTCCTCGGCGGTGACCAGTTGATCGGCGACAGTGACGCGGCGTTGATCGGTGGCTATTCCGCCGACACGCTCCTGACCTCGATGGACCTGATCGTCACGAAGCCGTTGGCATCCGATGGCTCGGACACGATCATCGGCGGCAACGGCGATGACATCGTTTTCGGTGGCGGCGGGCTGCTGGACAAGCTGTTCGGTGATTTTGATGCGAGTTTCACGGGCCCGCGCCCGAACGGGCAGGACATTCTGATCGGCGACGGCGGTCGCGTTGAGCTTCGTGGCCGGCGCAACGAGCGCGCCGCGGCGGTTTCCGACGCACTGGACGGCATCGATCAGATCACCGGCAACGACGGCGGCGATTACATCTTCGGCGGCGGTAATACCGACACGATCTACGGTTTCCAACTGGCGGCCGGTACGCAGCCGCTACCCGGTGTGTCCGACAACGACGTAATCCTGGGCGACAACGGCGAAATTCTGTACGACATCGGGGATGCGAAGAACCGCGTGAAGATCGTCCGCACGACGGCGGTCGTGGGCGACTCCGGCAGGTCGGACGTGATCGACGGTGACTTCGGCAACGACGTTGCATTCGGCGGCCTGAATGGCAGTGTCGATGTGATCACGGGCGATGTCGGTGACGACGTGCTGATCGGCGACCAGGGCGAAATCCGCTTCGATCTCGACGGTAACCTGGACACGCTCGACAGGATCGAGTCGTTTGCCGACAACCTGGGCGGCGTCGACGAGATCAGCGGCAACGACGGCAACGACGTATTGATCGGCGGCACCGCGGGCGACACGATGTCCGGCAACAACGGAGAGGACATCCTGCTCGGCGACAACGCGCGCATCGACCTGCTCGGCAGCACCGGCCGGCTGCTGGTGCAGGTGGCAGCGATGCCGGGTTTCTCGGCGATCGACTTCATCACCACGACGGACACCGCCGAGAACACTGGCGGCGCCGACACCATGTCCGGCAATGCCGGCAACGACGTGCTTTTCGGTGGCATCAACAATGGCGGCATCGACACGATGTACGGTGATTCGTCCACGCCGAACAATGCGGCGGACGGCGACGACATCCTGGTCGGCGACAACGGCTTCGTCGATTTCACGTTTGGCTCGGACGTCGAGCGAATGACGCTCGACCTCATCCGCAGCGAGCGCGGCGTGCTCGGCGGCATCGACACCATCTCCGGCAACGCCGGATCGGACATCGCCATCGGCGGCACGGCCGGCGACACGATCTACGGCGACAATGCGTCCGCATTTGGCGGCATCACCGACCTCGGCGATATCCTGCTCGGCGACAACGCCGATGTGTTCACCAAAGGCGCGTTCAGCGGTCCGGCCAAACTCAAGGCCCTTGGCACCGGCGTGTCGTTGATCACAACAACCGACACCGCGGAATCGACGGGCGGGGTGGACACGATCTCCGGCGATGCCGCAGCCGACGTCGTCGCCGGTGGCGTGGCGGGCGACACTTTGTATGGCGAAGCGGCCACACCGGCCAATGCGTTCGATGGCGACGACGTTCTGCTGGGTGACAACGGCAAGCTCGACTTCGCAGCCGATCTGACGCTCGGCCTCACGCCGCTCGGTGCGCTCGATCTCACCACCCTCGATTTGATCGAGTCGTTCACCGACGGACTCGGCAGCGTCGATACGATTTCCGGCAATGCCGGTGCCGACGCGGCGATGGGTGGCACGGCCGGCGACACGATTTACGGCGACAACGCGACCGCGGGCGGTGGCAGCGCGGACAAGGGCGACATGCTGCTTGGCGACAACGGCATCGTGCTGCTGG
>CAYUMA010000500.1:0-12235 GCA_964445675.1 uncultured Pseudomonadales bacterium
GATTCGTAATCGAATCGATACATCCACGTGTTCGGCGTATGACTGGAATGCAGTTCCGCGGTGCGAATCGCCGGAATGCGGAACATCGAGTCCGTCATGATCGCGCGCCATAGCGCAACCGGTGAGACGTCTTCACCGCGCGACTTGCGCGCCGCGCGGTAGACCTCGATCCCGTCGCGCGCGCGCTCGCCGAATGGACGCCGCGCGAGTTTCTCGAGCCCCACCTCGTCGAGGCTGCGCATCGCCGGATCGAGCGCTGTCCACAGACCCCACTCGTCGCGCGCGGTGCCGATGAGCAGCGGCATACCGCGCGTGAACGTGCCCTCACCGAGTGCGTCCGATGCATCGGCGCGAATGACTTCGCCGTCGCACACCGGGCCGAACCGTACCGCACCGCCGAGCTCCCCCGCCGTCAGCTGTTGTTGATAGTCGAGAATCGCTTGTGCGGGAACCGAACGCAGTGCGTCGTAGCCGCCGAAATGTTCGGCGAATCGCGCGCTGGTCGCGGCCGCTTCGGCGCGCGGAATCTGCGGCGACAACGAACCGCTCATCAGGATTGCTTTGTCGAAACAGCCCGCCGCCGCTTCCATCGCCATCAGCTGGCAGATGTCGAAGCCGCCGGCGCTCTGGCCGAAGATCGTGATGTCCTTCGGATTGCCGCCGAATTTGCGGATCTCCTTGCGGACCCAGCGCAGCGCCGCGATCTGATCGAGCAGCGCCTCGTTGCCGGTTGCGCCGAGTTCAGGCGCGTGCAGAAATCCAAACGCGCCAAGCCGGTAGTTGATCGACACGATGACGATGCGGCCGCGGCGCGCGAAATAGTCGCCGTTGAAACGCGGTTGCGCGGACGAACCGACGACGTTGCCGCCGCCGTGAATCCACACCATCACCGGGTACTCTTCGTCGGTGACCTCGCGCGTCCAGACGTTCAACGTCAGGCAATTCTCGTCGGTCGGCGTCGCCGCGATGCCGATCATCTCGCCCATCGCGCCGAGGCTCCCCTGCATCGCGGACGCGCCGAACTCAGCGGCCATCCGTTCACCGGTCCACGGTAGCGGCGGCCCGGGCGCACGCCACCGCGCGTCGCCGACCGGCGGCGCGGCATACGGAATACCTTTGAAGACGTGCACGCCGTTGAGCGTGAGGCCGCGCGCCGTGCCGTAGCTGAGTCTGACCTTCGGCCCGATCATTGCGTTCGTTCTCCTGGCTTATCTGACGAACAAGAGTTGCCTCGCCCCACCTTACCGAACCCGCCCGGTGTCGCGATAGAGCCGATGGCTCACACGCGTTCGAGTCTAAGCGGCGTCAGTCCCATCGCGACGATCCGCGCCGGCACGTCGCGCAGCACCGGAATTCGCAGCGCAACCTTCGCGATCCACGGCAGATCGAACTCAACGCCGGCGAGCGCGCGGCGCACGATCTGATGCTGCACGACGCCTTGCATCCGCTGAATGATCCGCGTGGGGCGTTCGCGCCGCCGCTGTACTTCGGCGAGCGCCGCCTCGGGCACCGCGCCGCGCAACAGATCGTCGGTCACTACATTGACCAGTTCCACCGCATCGGCAATCGCGCAGTTGATGCCGACACCGAACACCGGCGACATCACGTGCGCGGCATCGCCGATCAGTATCAGGCCACTCTGGTACCAGCGCTCGAGGCGGTCGGACTTCACCGACAGCAGATGCAAGTCGCTCCACTCGGTGATCGCCGACGTGCGAGTCGCGAGCCACGGCACCAACACGTCGATCGAGCGGCGAAATGCGTCGAGCCCTTGATCCTTGACAGAGTGGAAGTCGCCCTTGGGCAGTACATAGCCGATCTGCCACGCATCCGACCGCGCCAGCAGCACGAGCATATGACCGCCGCCGATGTAAATTGCACCGGCTTCGAAGCCGTCTTCGGCGCTGCGCGGCAACCGCAACCACGCGACGTCCATCGGTGGTGCCTGACCCGACGCTTCGAGCTGCAGGATCTTTCGGATGCGCGAGAACCGGCCGTCACAGGCTACGGTCAGCGGCGCGCGCAGCTCGAACTCCTCACCGTCCTGTTTAAAACGCACACCGCGCGTGATGTCGCCGTCGCGCAACACATCGACGACCTGCGCACCGAGCCGCAGGTGGAAAGCGGGATAGCCGCGGGCGTGGTTCGTCAGAAATTCGAGGAAGTCCGATTGCGGCATGATCATCACGTACGGATAACGCGTTTTCAGGCGCCCGAAGTCGATCATCGGGATCGCGCGGCTCGACGTGTGCAGTATCAGATTATGCAGCTTCGCGTGCGGCAATGCGTGCAACGGCTCCGCGAGACCGATCTGATCGAGCACATCGAGTGTCGACGCATGTACGGTGTCGCCGCGGAAGTCGCGATCGAAGTCTTTGTGCATCTCGAGCAACGTCACCTCGACGCCGCGGCGCGCGAGCAACAGTGCGGCGATCACGCCGGCCGGTCCGCCGCCCACGAGGATGCATCCGGTCGAGAGTGCCGTCATCGCTCAACCGTCGTAGAAAAAATTCGGATGCAACCCAACGAGACTGCGCTGGCGCGGCGTCTTCGCGCGTTTGCGCGCCGCGGCCGACAAATGGTTGACGCTGCTCGTCGTGCGGATCCGTTGTGCGATGTCGCGCCGCCCGTAGTGGGCTTGCAGGAAAAACCGGCCCGCGTCGCCGGCCAGCGGCGGCAGCCGTCGGTGCCACACGTCGGAGACGAACATCGCGACGTCGCCGCTGTGTGCCGTCAGCGGAATCACGCCGCGACCATCGCACGTCAGCTCGACATCCCAGACGCGGTCTTCCGGCGGCCGCTGGCCCGACTTGTGGCTGCGCGGGACCACCCCGGTCGGGCCGCATTCGAGCGGGCAATCCTGCAGATAGATGTGGGCGCCGATCGCGAAAACCGGATACGGGATCCGCTCGTCCCACGCGATCCCCGGCGCGCGCGGGATGTGTGGTCCGGCATCGATGTGCCACGCGCCGCCGCCATGCGTATTGCGCTCGCGCGGCGGATTGCGCCAGCACGTGTTCGCGATCACGTGGCAGTCTTCGCCGAGCAACGGCTCGATCGTCTCGAGGATGGCGGCATGGCCTATCACCGCCTGGCACAACGCGCTGCGATTGAGCATCTCGTACCGAAAGTCGTTGTCCTCGTCGACGGGGCGCTGTGCGTGGCGCCCATCCGGCGGCAACGCCGCGTACAGCGTGTTGATCTCCACGGACAGCGCTGCGACCTCGGCGGCGCCGATGACACCACGCAGCACGGTGAAGCCTTCCTGTTCCAGCTGCTTGCTTGCGACCGGCACGTCGCCCGAGCGTGGCAGCAGATAGCCACGACGTCGCGTCAACATGATCGAACCTCGTATGAATCACCCGCATCGATTCTACTGTCATCGCGATTGTTCTGAGCAATACTCGGCGCTGGAGGGACAACGATGGGACTGTATCGCCGCTTCGTGCTGCCGAAGCTGATCAACTCCGCGTGTGCGCTGCCGCCGATGATGGCGTTACGGGAGCGTTATGTGCCGCTGGCACGCGGTCGCGTCCTCGAGATGGGCATCGGCTCGGGACTCAATTTGAAGTTCTACGGCGATGCCGTCGACACGGTGACGGGACTCGATCCGGCGAACGAACTGACCGACATTGCGCACGCGCGCGCGCAGGCACTCGGCGCGGTCGTCAAACTGCTGAAAGTGTCCGGCGAGAGCATCCCCGCAGATGCCGCGTCTTTTGACTCGATCGTCTGCACGTGGACGCTGTGCACAATCCCGAACGTCTACCGCGCGCTCGATGAAATGCGGCGCGTGTTGAAGCGCGATGGCACGCTGATCTTCATCGAACACGGCATGTCGCCCGAAACCAACGTCGCCCGCGTGCAGCGGGGACTGGAACCGTTGTGGAAACCGATCGGCGGCGGCTGCCATCTCGCGCGGCGCCCCGATGCGTTGCTCACCGCCGCCGGCTTTTCGCTCGACTCGCTCGAGCAGGGCTATCAGCCGGGACCCCGCTTCGCCGCGTACATGTATCACGGTGTCGCGAGACCCAGATGAGGTGCAGTCCGACACGCCGCAGCAGCGGCGCGACGCGGTGATAGCATGACGCTCCTTTGCGCGATTGGAGATCATCATGGACGTCCGCTTGTTCGCTGTTGCCGCCCTCGCGGCGTCGCTGCTGATGGCATGCGCCCAGACCAAACCGTCGAAGCCCGAAGCATCGATCGATCCAACCGCCGACATTCCCGCGTTCAAGACATTCGGCTGGCAGCCAACGACCAACACGCTCGTCAGCACCGACGTCACGCAGCGCAAGTTCGACGAGAGCATCCGCGGCGCGATCACGACGGACCTGACGCGCAAAGGCTACGTCGAAACTCCGACCGATCCCGACTTCACGGTCGCATATGAAACCGTCGCGTACGAGGCGACGAAGTCGAGTCCGTTCAGCGTCGGCGTCGGTATGGGGAGCTGGGGCGGCAACGTTGGCACGTCGGTCGGCGTCGGCACCGGCGGCAGTTCCAAGAGCGTCGAGGAGACGCGTCTCAACATCCGCGCGGTCGATCGCAAGGCCGACAAGGAAGTCTTCATCGGCACGATGACGAGCGACATCGCGCCCGGCGCGAGCCCGAGCGCGATCAACGCCGTCGTCACGCAGACCTTGAAGGATTTCCCCGCCAGGCGTCCGTGACCCGGAGAATCGCAACCATTGTAGGAGCGGTCATTTGTGGGAGGGATCTCCCCTCGAGACCGCGATGGTCGTACCGCCGCGCTGGGAATCGCGATCTGGAGATCGCTCCTACAAATCAGAAATGCGTCGTTACGGTCGCCCGGTACATCCGCGGCGCACCCGGGGTGATGTTGTCGTCGTTATGTGCGGTGCCCCAATACGTCTCATCGAGCACGTTCTCGACGTTGATCTGCGCCTCGAGCCGGTCATTGAGTTCGAAGAAGAGCGCCGCATCCACACGCGTGAAGCTCGGCAGAGTCACAACGTTGGAAATCGCCGCGTAGACGTCGTCCTGATAGGTGACGCCGACCCCGGCGCTCCAGTTCTGCGCAATCAGATAGCGGTTCCACAACGAGGCCGAATGCTCCGGCACGAGCGCCACATCGCGCCCCTTCGGCGCGGCCGACGTCGTCGACGTGATCTGCGCATCCTGGAATGTATACCCGGCAACGATCTGCCAGCGGGAGGTGATCTCGCCGGTGAGCCCGAACTCGAATCCGTCGCTGCGTTGACTGCCCGTCAGCACGATCGTGCCCGGCACCGGGCCCGGCGCGCGTGAGTTCTCCCGATCGAGTCGATACACCGCCGCCGTCAGCGCCAGATTCGGCTGGATATCCCACTTCGCACCGACCTCGGTGTTCGTGAACTCCTCCGGCTCCAGGCTCTCGGACGTCGCATCGAGCGACGAGAACTGGTCGCCCGAACTCGGCAGGTACGAATTCGAACGGCTCACATAGAGCGAGACGTTCGTGATCGGTTTGTAGATGAGCCCGTAGCGCACCTCGGTCAGGTCGTCCTCACGATCGAACGACTGTCCGTTGCGGCGATTGTTGAAGTCGATCTCGAAGCTATCGAACCGCACGCCCGCAATCGCGAGGAAGTGTTCCGACAACGCGATCTGATCCTGGAAATACACCGCCGCCACCGTGGCGGTCGAGTGATTGTCGGCATTGCCCGCGGCCTGACGAAAATACACAGGCGCGAAGCTGACGGGATTCGAGATCGGCACGCTGATGGTCGTCACGTTGAGGACGGGATCGAAGTAGCCGGTTTCGCGGACATCGTCCGTTTTCTGCCGCGAAAACTCGGTGCCGAACAACAACGTTTGGCTGATCGGTCCAGTCTGGACTTCCCACGTCAAGTCCGTCTGATTGAACAGGTTGTCCCGCTGGGTGGCATTCCTGTAACCCGACAACGCGACTTCGGTTCCCGTCACGACGCCCGGAAACACGTTCTGGTAGTACTTCTCGTAGTCGCCGTAGAGCGTGCTGTTGCGCACGTTCAGCGAGTCGCTGAACGCGTGTTCGACCAACGCGGATGTCTGATTGATGTCGGCGTGTGCGTGGCTGACATCGGGGTTTCCGAAGAAGGTTCTAACATTTGTGTCGAGGGGCCTGCCGTTACGTGACGGAATACCCCGATCGACCAGGCGTTGGTCGTCGAAGTGTTCGTAGCTGAGGCTCAACCGCGTTGCGGCGGAGAAATCGTAGGTCGCCGTCGGATTGATGCCGTAGCGTTCGACGTACTTGAAGCGGCGATAGTCGTCGGAGTTCTCGTACATCGCATTCAACCGGATGGCGGCGTCCTCGCTGACACCCTGGTTCACGTCGACGGCGACGCGTCGCTGATCGTATTCGCCGATCTGCAACGTCAACTCGTGCTCGGTGACGCCGGTTGCGCGCTCGATCACGCGGTTGATCACCCCGCCACCACCACCACGCCCGAACACCATCGCGTTCGGTCCTTTGAGGACTTCGACCCGTTCTACGTTGTAGAGGTCGCGGTAGTACTGCACATCGTCGCGAATGCCGTCGACGAAGAAGTCTGCCGTTGTCGCATTGCCGCGCAGCACGGGTGCATCGCGGTGGCCCTCGCCCTGCGCCATCTGCACGCCCGGCACGAACCGCACGACGTCGGCCATCGAACGCATACTCTGGTCGGCGATCAACTCGCTCGTGATGACCGTCAACGACTGCGGCACGTCGAGCAGCAACGTGTTCGTCTTCGTCGCAGTGGACGTGTTGTCGAGGTCGTAGCCCGTTCGGGTCCCGTGGACGTCGATCCGCTCCACCGACTCCGCCGGTTCCGCCGGTTCCGCGGGCGCGTCGGGCGCCAGCGTCATCGCAACGATCATCACTGCAACCGCGCGGCCGCCTGGCCGCCCGAATCCGTTCCGGTCCCGTGAGCTCATGATCGCCAACCGCCATCGCATCGACGCTACAAGTTTAGATGATAATGAGAATGGTTATCAATAACCTTACGCGGACCGCGTCACGTTTTTCTCACCGGACGGTGCCAGGCGTTGCAAAACGTGCAGAACTCTCGCGGCGACGCCCGCTCACACGCGCGCAGCGGCGTCGACGCAGGTCTTACTTCGAAACCGCCAGTTCGAGCTTCATCGGCACGCTGCCATCCTTGGCCAGCTCGACCTGCTGCGAGTCCGCCTCGGTCAGCCGCGACGCGGCCATCGAGGGATTCTCGATGAGCCCGGCATGCACGGCCGCAGCGCGACCCGCGGCGAGCGTTGCGACCGCATCGGCAGGCAGCGGCTCGGCGTCGATGAGCTGGGCCACGACCGCATCCACATAGGCCGTCTCGTCGAGCGATGCCGGGTTGTCCGGCAGCGCGAACTGGACCCGCAGCGCGGCGAGATCGACGCCGGGAATGCTCTCCGCCGCCATCGCCTCGACGACTTTGACCCGACCAGCAGAGTCCACTTCGCCAACACGCGTATCGAGGCGCGCGCGCAATGCCGTCGTTTGTATCGCCCGCGCGTCGGCCGCCGGCTCGCTGACACCGTGCAACGTCAGCGCCAGATTCGGCCGCAGCATCAGGGCCTCGGCGATCTTGGCGATTTTCTCGCGTTCGGGCGGCGACAGGTCCGCGCTGCCCGGTTGAAAATAGATCTGATCGAATCCTTCGGAACCGCCGAAACCCACGAGGCGGCCCAACAATGTAAATGGCGCCGTGACGATCTTCGTGAGCAGATTGACGAGCGCCTTCACGATCACACCGCCGATACGGAATTCGGGGTCGTTGACGTCGCCTTCGATCGGCAGGTCGACATCGATCTTGCCATCGGCATCTTTCAACAACGAGATCGCGAGCCCGTACGGCAGGTCGAGCGCCTCTGGGGAGTCCACTTTTTCGCCGAGTTCGAAGTCGCGCAACACGATTTTGTGTTGGCCGTCGATGATGCCCTTCTTCAGCACGTAGTGCAGATCGAGATCCAGCTTGCCGCTGGCGACTTTGTGGCCCGCAAAACGAATCACGTACGGACTCGCGCCGGGCATCTCGACATTCTTGAACGCTGCGGTGATGTCGGTGTCGAGCAGCGGATCGAGCGCGCGCAGGTGTCCGGACAGACGCAGTTCACCGTACTCACCGACATGCCCCGTCAGCGCCAGCCGCGTCGGCGCACTGCTGAGGCTGTCGAGCGCGTCGATGCCACCGGTGAGCTTGGAAATGTCGCGATGAAACGGAATCGGCAGGCTCTCGTCGGTGAAGTCGGTATCGCCGTCGACGATCTTCAGCCGTGCAAGCGCGATCCCCCACGGCGCCCCGTTCGCCGGCGCTGCGGGCGCGGCGTCTGCGGTGCGAACGACGTTCGACAGATTCAGCACGCGATCTTTCGAGATGTGGATCTTCGCAAAAGGCGCCGCGAGCTCGGCGCGCGCGATGTCGAGTTTGCGACGGGCCGCTGACGCCGTGATGCCCTTGAGATCGAGCCGCTTCAGACCCGCGAACCGTTGCTCTTCACCCTCGCGCTGCACCTCGAGGTCGACGAGTTGCAGGCTGCCGTCGAAGCCGAACGTCTCGGCGGGATTGGACACCAGGTGGCCATCGACGCTGAGCGCGCCGGACGCCAGCTGCAGATACGTATCGGCGCGCAGGTACGGGTTCACGAGATTCAGCGCGAGCGCATCGATCTTAGCCTTCGCGTCGATGTGAACCACAGGCCGCGCGGTCACCGTCCCGTCGAGCGCAACGGCACCGCCGCCGTCGACGTTGAACTGCAGCGCAAACGGCATGACGGCGGCGTCTGCGAGCGTCAATCCATCGAGCGATGCGGCGAAGCCCGTGATGCCCAGGCTCGCGGCCGGAGCGACGCCTTGATCGTCGAACGCGATGCCTCCGTCGGCGACCTCGAACCGCGCGACCGCGAGCGACCACGGTGGCCGCTCGACCGCGGGCGCCGCCGTCGCAGGCGCCGGCGCCGGGTTCGCTGCCGATACCGCCTCCGGCTGCCACAACGTCAGCCAGTTCAGTTGTTGTTGTACATCGCGTGCGAGCGATATCTGCGGCTGCGACAGCACAACACGTTCGAACGCCGCCGTTCGTTGCGGCCACGCGATGCGGCCACCGGCGACCGCGAACTCGGCAACGCGCAACAAATCCCCGGTGGTCTGCGCGCCTTCGCGCCGCGCAAGCCCCAGTTCCTTCAGCGCGATCGTCAGGTTCGACACGTCGGCGGCGATACCGTCGGCCCGCTGCGCGAACGAATAGTCAAAAGCGACCCCGAGGGTTCCATCGACAATATTCAGCTTCAACGCTTCCGGAAAGTACGCCGACAGCTCCGGCAACCGTTCGCCGCTGAGTGCGATGTGGCCTGACGAGTGCAGCGGCTCCAATGCGAGCTGACCCGACCATTCGAGTCGCCCGCCGAACAGCGTCTGCATCACGAGTGTCTGGCTGCCTTCGCGATCCGGCAGCGTGCTGAGGTCCGTCATCGTCAGGTCGACGGGACCGAACTCGGTGCGATACGGTTGCCGCGCGGCACGATCGGTGACGGCGACGCGGCCGCGCTCGATGGCGGCGGTGCCGATGATCATCCGCAGCGGCGGCGAATCCGCTTTGTGCGGCGCCGCCGGATCTGGCGGCGGGACCAACGCCGCGAGATTCAACGCGCCGTCCGCGTGGCGAACGAGGTTGGCGAACGGATGCACGAACCGAACCTCGCGCAACGTGAGCGCGCGATTGATGATGCTCGACAGCTGCAGGTTGACGTCGAACTCGTCGAACGCAACCAGCGGTTCGCCGCCGCGGTCAGCGATCGAGAACGCGCTCAGTCTGGCGCTGAGCGCAAATGGATTGATGTCGACGTCAGCGAGCGTTGCGGTCAAGCCGAGCTGATGCTGGACCTGATCGACGATCACGTGACGCACGATCAACGGCGCAACGACAAAACCGATCAGCGCATAGAGCGCAAGCAGCACCCACGCCCAGAATCGCTTGCGTCGATAGTCGAACCAACCCGATTTCCAGGCCACGAAGCGCGCCACACGAATACCCCAAACCGGAAGAGCCGGCAGCGTAACGTGGGCGCGCGGACGGTGCCAGGCGTTGCAAAACGTGCAGAGCGCGCGGAACGGTGCCAGGCGTTGCAGAACGTGCAGACAGTGCCAGGCACCGGCTGCGGACAAGGCACCGGCAGCGGACAGGCACCGGCTGCGGAACGGTGCCAGGCACCGTCTGTGATGCAATACTGCAACGCCCCGGAACCGTGCTTTGCCAATGCGAGATCCGCTGTTCAGCGTCGGTGAGTTCAAGCGCATCTACGATCCGAGCGCCGGCGAAGCCGAACGCTGGTACGTCAACGATCACGCGCTGGCACGAGATCGTGGCGGTACGTGGCATCTGATCGGCATCACGCACAGGCAGCTCGACATTCCGCCATTGGAACGTTTTTTTACGGCCGAGCGATCCATTGCCGCGGACTCGATCAAGGCGTTGAACCGGGAGTTACGCGAGTCCGCCGCCGCTGCGAAGCGCGCCGGCCGCCCGTGGTTCGACGCACACGCCGAGAAGCAGCTGGCGCATGCGACGGCGCCATCGCTAACGACCCCGCAGTGGCGCAAACGTCCGTTCGCGCTGTCCGCCGATGCGACCGAGTCGGTGTTGTGGGCGCCGCACGTGATCACCCACGACGCCCTCCACTACATGTACTACGCGGCCGGCTCCGCGCACGGTGACGGCAACTTCCGGATGCACCTCGCGACGTCCGCCGACATGAACGAATGGACACGCCACGCCGGCAACCCGCTGTTCGTCGACGGCTACGAAGCGCGCGACCCGATGGTGCTGCGTGTCGGCGCGCAGTGGGTGATGTATTACACCGCGACCGATCCGCCGGCCGGCGGCAATCACGTCGTTGCATATCGCTTAAGCTCCGATCTCGTGTCGTGGAGCGCGCGCAATCTCGCGTTCGTCGATCTGGCCAAAGGCACCGGGGCCGGAACGACGGAGTCGCCATTCGTGGTCCAGCGCGGCGACTGGTACTACCTGTTCCTGTCGATGCGCCACGACTACATCCCGGGTTACTACGCGGACACCGAGGTGTTTCGCAGCCGCGATCCGCTCCATTGGCGCAGCGACGACCGCGTCGGCCGGTTCGACGCCCACGCCGCAGAAGTGGTGCGCGACGTCGATGGACGCTGGTACGTCAGCCACTGCGGCTGGTATCAGGGCGGGGTTTATCTGGCGCCATTGACCTGGCACGACGGCGTCGATGATGCTGCCGACGAACGAGGAACGCGCCTGCCATGACTCCTTCGATGACGCCCTTATGAACAGTTCCGCCACATACGACGTCGTCATCTACGGCGCAACCGGCTTCACCGGCGCACAGGCGGCCGTGTATTTCGACGATCACGTCGGCGCCGGCTTGCGGTGGGCGATCGCCGGTCGCAATGCAAAAAAACTCGGCGCACTGCGCGCGGAGCTGAAGTCCGCGCCTGATGTCCTCGTCGCCGATGCCGACGACGACGGCGCGACCGATCGCCTCGTCGCGCAGGCGCGTGTGATTCTGACGACGGCCGGTCCGTTTGCCCGCTACGGCGAGGCGATCGTGCGCAGTTGTGCAACCCGCGGCGTCGATTACGTCGACATCACGGGCGAGACGCCGTGGGTGCGGCGCCTGATCGACCGCTATCAGCGCAAGGCAGTCGGAAGCGGCGCCAAGATCGTACCGTTGTGCGGGTTCGACTCGGTCCCGTCCGACATCGGCGCGCACCTGCTCGTCGAACATTTTCGCGCGCTCGGCAAATCCACCCGCAACGTGCGCGCGTTCCAGCGCGCGCGCGGCGGCGTCAATGGCGGCACCATCGCATCGATGACGAACATGATGGCATCCGCGGATCGCAACGTATTCGACGATCCGCTGCTGTTGAATCCGGATGAATACCGCTCATCCGATGAAGCGCTCGAAAATCGCGATCCGACCGCACCCGAATTCGATCCGGATCTGAAACGCTGGGTCGCGCCGTTTTTCATGGCGCCGATCAACACCCGCGTCGTGCGGCGCAGCCATGCGCTGTCGAGTCAGTGGCAACGCCCATACGGCGATCGCTTCCGTTACCAGGAGTACTGGGATCTCGGCGTATCGGCCGGCTACACCGGCACCGCGCTTGCCGCGTTTGCGATGGGGTTCTTCCAATCGATGATGCGGCTACCCGGTGTTGGCCGCGCGATCGAGGCCATTGCTCCGGCGCCGGGGGACGGACCTTCCGAAGAAACGATGGACA
>CAYUMA010000501.1:0-3049 GCA_964445675.1 uncultured Pseudomonadales bacterium
CTCGCCGCGCCCGAATGGACGCCTTCGGTCAACACCGATACTTCGAGGGTGCCCAACAGCAATCCGCGCAATGACGACGATAACCACAGGTGCTCGTAGTCCCCGCACTCGGCGTCGAGACACACGACCAGATCGGGCGTACCGATGCGCGGCGCGAGATGGTCGAGATACGGCGGCAGATCGAAGCTGCCGCTTTCTTCGCAGCCTTCGATCAGCAGCACACAGCGTGCATGCGGCACGCCTTCGCGCTGCAGTGCCGCAATCGCCGTGAGACTGGCGAACATGGCATAGCCGTCATCGGCGCCGCCGCGTCCGTACAGACGTGCGTCCCGGATCACCGGTGTCCACGGCCCGAGGCCGTCGTGCCAGCCGGTGAATTCGGGCTGTTTGTCGTAGTGGCCGTACAGCAGAACCGTGGGTGCATCGGGCGACGTGCCTGCGATTTCGCCGAACAGAACCGGCGTGCGCCCCGGCAGTTCGACGATCTCGAGCGCGAGGCCGGACACCGCGCTGCGCCGGCACCAGTCAGCCAACAGTTCGATTGCGGCGCGCATGTGGCCGTGGGCGGACCAGTCGGCGTCGAACATCGGCGACTTGTTGGGGATTTCGATGTAGCGGCACAACGCCGGAACGATGCTGTCATCCCACGTCTGTCCGATCATCCGCTCGAACGGTTTCATCACAGCCTCACGTCGAGTCCGATGAATGCGCTGCGGCCTGGCGTCGCGTAACCCCAGACGTCCTGATAGTTCTCGTCGGTTGCGTTCTCGACGCGGCCGGTGACTTCGAATCGGTCGTTCAAGCGGTAGCGCGCGGTGCAGTGTAGCAGCGTGTAACTGTCGAGCTCGACGCGCCGTGCCGGGAACGTCGCGAAGTCGTCATCGTCGTGCACGCCGACGTACGCGGCGCCGATCTGGAACGTCAACCGGTCGGGCAGTGCGGCAAAGTCGACGATGACGCGGCCGCTGTGCCGCGGTCGGCGCAGTTCGTCGTCATGGCCGCTGTCGGTCGGTTGCTGCGCGTCGAGGTAGGTGTAATCCGCGCGCACCTGTGTTGCCGCATTGAGGGATGCCTGCACCGACAATTCGATACCGTCGCGGCTACTCTCGCCACTCGTATTGACGGCGGTGAAACCCAGCGCAACCGGGTCGAACGCGAAGCCGTTGATCTCGTCTTCGAGGCGATCGCGGAATCCGGTAACGCGCACACGCGTTGTTGCGCCGAACAATTGCTCGGCCGTGACGGACACACTGCGTGATTGCTCCGGCCGCAGATTCGGATTGCCGATGAACGTATCCGGCGTGAAGCCGAAACGTTCGACGAACGTCGGGTTTTTGGTACCGGTGCCGGCGTTGACGAATAGTTGTGTGCGTTCGTTGACGATTGGTATCCGCACGGCGGCGCGGTAGTTGTTCGAGTCGTCGAAGTCGCTGTTGTCATCGTGGCGCGCCGACAAGGAGGCGCTGATCCCTGCCCAGTCGATCACGTATTCGCCGATCAGACTCTGCGTGTTTATGTTTTGACTCTGATTCGGGTCGCCGAAAAAACTCGGAGCGCCGGTCTGAGTAAATCCTTCGGTGACGTATTCGTACGCCCACGTCAGCAGGTCCGCTGTGGGTCCCATACGAAACGTATAGTCGCCCTGGTACGTGAACTGGCTTTTGTCGCCTTTGGACGCACTGTCGCGCACCTCGTCCGTGAGGTTGCGGTTGCGCGAATCGTAGTGTTTGGCCGAGAAGCGGCTGTGCAATCCCTCCGGCGACTCGATGCTCGCGGTCAGCCCAAGCAGCCGTTGGCGCACGTTCAGGTCGAGGTTGCCGTCGACCGGAATAAAACCCGGAAACGGCGTTGGGTCGTATTCGCTTTGCGCGTCGACGTCACGCGCAACCAGGGTCACTGAACCGCGCTCGCCGATGTAGCCCGTGTTCAGATGCAGCGTGGTGTTGCGATAACCGTCGTCTTCGCCGCCTTGCGTCGCGATATTGGTGCCGGCGGTATCGGTGTGGCGTGCATTGACGCTGTAGTACCACGCGTCGTCGCGCTGCGCGAGTTGGATCGATTGGCGCGTCGTATCGTTCGAACCGGACTCGAGCCAGACCTTGCGCATCACGGTCCCGGGCGCGGGCGTCGTTTCAAAATTCAACACGCCTGCCAACGCGTCGCTGCCCCACAACGCACTTTGCGCGCCGGGCAGAATCTCGATGCGGGTCGCGCCGATCAGATCGAGATTCGCGAAGTCGACCGAAGCGCCCAGCGCGGGATCGTTGACGTTGATGCCGTCGATCATCACGAGCAGGTGATTCGCTTCCGCGCCGCGCAGCCGTACTTCGGTGATGCTGCCGATGCCGCCCGATTGACTGACCGCAAAGCCTGGCGCACCGCGCAGCAGATCCGCCGGCACGCCGGATTGGCGGGCGTCGATTGCTATTTGATCGATGATTTCGACCGGCGCGGGCGCAAGCGCGACCGGGGTCGCGGTGCGTGTGGCGAGCACGGTGATCTGTTCGGGTGGCGGGGCCGTGGTGGATGGCTCCGCCGCGGCGACGGAGAGTGGGACGACTAGCGCCAAACAAAAGAACACAGTCGCGCGATTGCGCACAACGAAGCGTTTAAACATCAGCGGAGACCTCGATGAGTCGCCGAGCCCCGGGCGACATGTCGATTTCGCGAACGCCAGAACGTCCGCACCCATTCGGGCCGGTCTCCGGGCTCGTCGCGGCGATCTGCTCGCGCAGACCGCATGAAGGTCGCCTTCCCATCATTAGAGACAGTGGCGTGAAACCCTCGTCGCCGACTTACCGTTGCGGGGGCAGCATCGGAATCGCACCGATTTCCCGATTATCCGAGGGCGGTGAGGGATCCGACGACAGAAATCGGATCCTCGTTTCCTCGGCACCTGAACGCGCGAGGAGTATAGCCAGGTGCGGGACCCCGGCAAATGAAGTGCATTCGCGTCCGCAATGAGCGTGCTTCAGTTAGTCGGGCTGGATCCCGAAGTGGTCGCGGACCACGTCGCGCTCCAGGTGGTGCCAGTCGGAGTGTCCTTCAG
>CAYUMA010000502.1:0-5596 GCA_964445675.1 uncultured Pseudomonadales bacterium
CAATCCGTTCTATCAATAGATACAATGAGTAGTTCTATCGGTTTGACCATATTGGTAACGTTCGCGCCGTTTCGCATGCCATGACCTACTGAATCCAATGTACCGCTACGACGAATTCGATCAGCACTTTGTCGACGAACGCGTCGCCGAGTTTCGCGACCAGACACGACGGTATCTCGACGGCAGTCTGCCCCACGGGGAATTCCTTCACCTGCGGCTTCGAAATGGGCTGTACATTCAGCGCCTCGCGCCGATGTTGCGTGTGGCCGTGCCGTACGGAACGCTGACGTCGCGCCAGCTGCGTATGCTTGCGCACATTGCACGCTACTACGACAAGGGCTATGGCCATCTGAGCACGCGCCAGAACATGCAGTTCAACTGGCCGGACCTCGCGGAGGTTCCCGACATTCTTTCCGATCTCGCGTCGGTACAGATGCACGCGATCCAAACCAGCGGCAATTGCATTCGCAATGTAACGACCGACCAGTTCGCAGGCGTCGCGGCCGATGAAGCCGTGGACGGACGTCCCTACTGCGAGTTGATCCGCCAATGGTCCACTGCACACCCCGAATTCAACTGGTTGCCGCGAAAATTCAAGATCGCCGTGAATGGATCGGCGAGCGATCGTGCTGCGATCGACGTTCACGACATCGGCATCGAAGCGCGGACAGGTACCGACGGCGCTGTATTCGATATCAAGGTCGGCGGCGGCCTGGGGCGAACGCCAGTCATCGGCAGTCTGATTCGTACAGGATTGCCGGACGTGCACCTGCTCACCTATCTCGAAGCCATACTGCGCGTTTATAACCGCTACGGGCGGCGCGACAACAAGCACAAGGCGCGAATCAAGATCCTGGT
Source organism: uncultured Pseudomonadales bacterium (assembly GCA_964445675.1). Taxonomy (GTDB): domain Bacteria; phylum Pseudomonadota; class Gammaproteobacteria; order Pseudomonadales; family Azotimanducaceae; genus DATJGR01. The sequence goes on from CAYUMA010000502.1 coordinate 859, forward strand.
ACGCGCACTGACACCCGAGGTGTTTCGCGAGCAAGTCGACGCGGAGTGGGCGCACCTGAAAGATGGCCCCTCGACGTTGACTCGGCAGGAAATCGATCGTGCGATCGCGGCATTCGAGCCCCCGCCCTATCTTCAACTCGACTCGGGTCGCCCGATGCTCGCAGACATCCGCCTCGCGCAACCCGAGTTCAGTCGATGGGTCGGTACCAACGTCGCTGCTCACAAACATACCGGCTATGCAATCGTGACGCTGTCGACCAAGGTCACCGGGATTCCCCCGGGCGATGTCAGCGACGTGCAGATGGACGCTGTTGCGGACTGGGCCGATCGCTTCGGATTCGGTGAGATCCGCATCAGCCACGAACAGAATTTCGTTTTGCCCGACGTGCGCGAGGCCGACCTCCATTCGCTGTGGACGGCTGCGCGAAGTCATCGACTCGCCGCCGCCAATCTCGGCAAGTTAACCGACATGATCTGTTGCCCCGGCGGCGACTTCTGTTCACTTGCGAACGCGAAGTCGATTCCCCTCGCCGAGGCCATCCAACAACGCTTCGACGATATCGACTACCTGTACGACCTGGGCGACATCAGCTTGAACATCTCGGGATGCATGAACGCCTGCGGCCACCACCATGTCGGCCACATCGGGATTCTCGGGGTCGATAAGAAGGGCGAAGAGTGGTACCAGATCTCGCTCGGTGGCAACGCTGGGCGCGACTCTTCGCTCGCAGAAATCATCGGACCTTCGTTCTCGCGCCCCGCGGTGCCCGACGTGATCGATCAGATCCTCGGCGTTTATGTCGAGAAACGCGAGGACGGTGAACGGTTGATCGACTGCTATCGCCGCGTCGGTATCGATCCGTTCAAGGAACGCGTCTATGCCAACGCTCATTAAGGGCGGTCGTGTCATCGCCGACGATTGGACGTTCGTTGAGACCGTGCCTGACGATCCCGTTATGGCGCGTGCTATTTTTCCGCTCGACTACGTGCTCGCACATGTCGCATCAATCCGGCAGAGCGGCCACGAGATCGGTGTGTGGCTGCCGGGCGACGCCGAACCGGCCCAGATCCTTCCACTGCTACCGCAAATCTCCTTGATCGCGATCCAATTTGCGTCATTCAACGACGGACGCGGATTATCACTCGCGGTGCTGCTGCGATCTCGCCATGGCTTCCGTGGCGAATTGCGCGCGATCGGCGAGGTTCACGAGGATGTGCTGCACTACATGCGTCGATGTGGCTTCGATTCGTTCCAGCTGCCCGACGGCCGCGACCCCTCTGTTGCGCTGAAGGCGCTGAATTCTCTGACCGACTTTTATCAAGGCTCCGTGCTGGATCCGCTCCCGGCGTTTCGCCGTGTCGCGCGCGGCACCGCGCCAGCGCTGTAGCATTCAGATCATGCTGGCATAATCGCCGCTCCGTCGCGCGCGTTGATTGGCTATGCACGCAGGGATCGTCGAATCATTCTTCCTGATCTTCACCGGAGCTGCGGTCTTCGCCGCCGCGGCGCTATACACCCGTCAGCCGCTGCTCATCGCCTATATCGCCGTCGGCGGCATCGCGGGACCGCATGGCCTTGCATGGGTCAACGATTCCGCAATGGTGGCCGGGGCTTCGCAGATCGGGATCATCTTCCTGCTGTTTCTCGTCGGCCTCGATCTCCAGCCCTCGAAGCTCAAAAATATGGTGGGCTCGGCGTTGGTGACCGCACTGGTCAGCTCGGCGATTTTTTTCGCCGCGTCCGTCGGCGTCATGCGCGCATTCGGCTTTTCATGGATCGACTCGCTGGTCGTCGGAACCGCTTGTATGTTTTCGAGCACGATCGTCGGACTCAAGCTGTTGCCGACCACCGTGTTGCACCACAGGCACATCGGCGAACTCGTCGTCAGCCTTCTTCTCATTCAGGACCTGATCGCGATCCTTGCGTTGATCGTTCTATCCGGTAGGGGCACCTCGGTGACCGACGCACTCGGAAGCATCATCGCGATATTCGTGGCCCTGCCGTCGTTGGCGCTGGTCGCATTCGGCGTCGTCCGCTTCGTCGTGCTCCCGCTGATCCAAAGATTCGACGCGTTTCACGAGTTCATTTTTTTAGCGGCAATCGGCTGGTGCCTGGCAGTCGCCACCGCGGCAGAGGCGATCGGCTTGTCACTGGAGATCGGCGCACTCGTCGCCGGCGTCGCCATGGCGACGAGTCCGATTGCGCAATACATCGCGGAGAACCTCAGGCCACTACGAGATTTTTTTCTCGTGATGTTCTTTTTTTCGGTCGGCGCAGCGATTCACTTCGATCTGATGTTGCAGGTAGCGGTCCCTGCGGTCGTTCTTGCGGTCCTGTTGATCGCGCTCAAGCCGCTCGTGTTTCGTTGGCTGATCGCCTTGCAGGGAGATACGACGAAGGTCGCCTGGGAGGCCGGCGTACGTCTCGGTCAGACGAGCGAGTTCTCACTGCTCGTCGCGTACCTCGCCACCAGCGTAGCGCTGACGAGTGACGCCGCTTCTCACGTGATACAAGGCGCGACCGTCCTGACGTTCGTGATCTCGACCTACATCGTGATCTTTCGCTATCCAAGTCCGATCGCGGTGTCGGAGCGACTGCGCCGCAACTGAACGCGCAGCCCGCGGTCGCTCACGCGCGCAGATCCAGAACGCCACGGCCAACCATTCCGCCTGCGAGAATTCGATCGATGCCCGACGATATCGTCTGCAGCGAGAAGTCGACCTTCAGTGAATCGAGGTCATCCAGTCGCCACGGACCCGCGAGCTTGTTCCAGATCCGCGTCTTCTCTGGCAACGGCAGCTGCACTGAATCGATCCCCAGTAAGTTGACGTGCCGCAGAATGAAAGGAAGCACCGTAGCGGGGATTTCGGCGGACGCAACGAGTCCACACGCGGCGAGGCTACAGCCGTAACGTAGTGATTTGACTGCGTTGAAGAGCATGTCACCGCCGACGGTGTCGACTGCACCGCCCCACCGTTCCTTCAGCAGAGGCCGGTTGGCGCCTTCGCGCAGCGCGTCGCGCCCAAGTATTTCACTGGCGCCGATAGCCTTGAGATATGCGTGCTCCGCCGATTTGCCGGTCACCGCGACAACCTCGTACCCAAGCCGCGCGAGCAACATCACTGCCACCGAACCGACGCCGCCGGTCGCGCCGGTCACCAGTACCGGTCCCCCACTCGGTCGCATCCCCGATGCCTCCAACTTGTCCACTGCCAAGGCGGCGGTGAATCCGGCGGTCCCGAGGATCATGCTGGCCGCGAGGCTCAACGCAGCGGGACGCGGCACGATCCAACCCGCCGGCACCCGAATGCGTTGTCCGAAGCCACCCGGGGTATTCATCCCCAAGTCGAATCCGATGACGATCACTTCATCGCCAATCTTGAACTGAGGAACGGCGCTCTCGAGAACTGTTCCGGCCGCGTCAATACCCGGTGTGTGCGGGAAATTACGACTGACGCCGGGGTTGCCAGTCGCGGAGAGTCCGTCTTTGTAGTTCAGCGACGAGTAGTGCACATCGATCAGAACATCGCCTGGTGGAAGCACGTCGACCGTGCGTTCCATGACGCGGCGGCTGAATTGTCCTTCGGCCGACTTCTCCACAACCAACGCGCGAAACGTCGTCATCGCCGTGCTCCTGCAGTCTCAATAAAATCAGACCAGACCGGTGTGTGTGAACAGACTGCGTACGCCGCCGAAGAACTGCGCTAGCAACCGCTCGATCGGTTTTTTGTGCTCGACCCAGCGGACTTCGTACACGTCGGCGTCATCACACGCTTTCATCAGATATGCATCGCTCGTTGATAGTTCGTCTACCAACCGATGCGCCAAGGCGCGACTGCCGTACCAGGCTTCGCCGGTCGCGATCTCATCGATCGACACTTGCGGTCGATTTGCCGCCACGAATTCCTGAAACAGCGCGTGCACATCCTCGAGTTCCTCGACGAACTTCGCGCGCCCCTCCTGCGTGTTCTCCCCGAACATCGTCAGCGTACGTTTGTACTTGCCGGCTGTCAGGACCTCGACGTCCACATCGTGTTTCCGGAGCAATCGGTGCACATTCGGAATCTGCGCGACGACGCCGATTGACCCGACGAGTGCAAAAGGCGCGGCGATGATGTGATCGGACACGGACGCCATGAGATAGCCACCGCTCGCGGCGACTTTGTCGACCGCGGTCACGAGCCGGATCTTCTGTTCGCGCACACGCGAGAGTTGGGCGGCCGCTAGGCCGTATCCGTGGACCATCCCGCCCGGGCTATCGATGCGCACCAGCACTTCGTCGTTTTCACGCGCGGTCGTGAGGACGGCAGTGATTTCGTTGCGCAAGTCGTCCACTTTCGACGCCTGCAGGTCGCCATCGAAATCGAGGACGTAAACGCGGCGACGTGAGTCGGAGTAGCCCTTCGCCTTCGCTGACTTCTTTTTCGCTCGGTCTTCCTGTTTGATCGATTTCTTGAATACCGCCGGCGGCAGAATCGATTGTTGCAACGCGCGACTCATGTCCTCGAATCGATCATTGAGTTTACGAACCTCCAGATGACCGCCACTGGACGATCCTCGGCGCACCGCCAACGACGCCGCGACGCTGATCACCGCAATCACCGCAATGACGACAGTTGCCGCCTTCGCCAGGAACTCGAGGTAATCGTAGAGATGCTCCATCACGCGTCGACCGGCGCCGAGAAAGGCGCGTACTCTACTTCGTCGGCGCGGGGAGCGTCCAGGCACTCACCACGG
>CAYUMA010000503.1:0-8746 GCA_964445675.1 uncultured Pseudomonadales bacterium
AACAACGGCGTCACGCCGACCCCGGCAGCCAACAGCACCAGCGGCCGGCGCTCCGACGCATCTACAACAAATCCACCCTGGGGCGCGCGGGCGTCCAACAGATCACCCACCGCGATGTGATCATGCAGATAGCTCGACACGGCCCCGACACGTTTGACGCTGATACGAAAGAACGCGTCCGACGGTGCGCTGGATACGCTGTAGGTACGGATCACCGGCGCCGTCGTGCCGGGCAGCACGATACGCAACGGCAGGTGCTGACCGGCGCGAAACACCGGCATGCCGGCAGCGTCCGCGGGTTCGAGATAAAACGAGCGGATCGTCGCGCTGTCGGCTTCGATGCGCGTCACGCGCAGTTTCCGCCAGGCGTTGCGCAACGCTTCGGCTTCGACGCGCGCGAGAGTCTGCTCCCACGATCCGGTCATCAGGCTGTTGGGGGAAAACTCGCGCAAGCGAAAGCGCAGCGCCAATGCTGCCGGGCGCCGCACGACCGCATCGACATCGAGGCGCCACAACCGTTCCGCACCCTGGAATGCGGCTACTTCGACGCCATCGAAAACGATCTCGGTGCGGCCGCTGACGTGCAGCAGATCGCCGGTCGTAAAGTCGATGAACAGCGCGCCGGCGCGCGGATTGACGAGCAGATTGCCGAGCGTATTGAAGTGCAGGTTGCCGGCGAAATCGGGAATCGTCAGACGTTGACCATCCACGTGTACGAAGCCGCGCTGACCGCCGCGATGCGAAACATCGACCGCGCGGCGGGTCGGATCGCCATCTAGGTCGACATAGCTCGCGACAAAAAATGTGTCGGCCGCGCGAATTGCGTCGCGCGCAGCAGCATCGAGGCCGCTCATCCGTTCGTGTCGCAGCGCCGACGGTTGCACTGGGGTGCGTTCGAGCTCGATATCGCGCAGCTGGATGTACTGCGGGCAATTGCCGAACGCGTGTTCCACGGTCACGGCAAACCCGCGATCGGTGACACCCGCTACCCGACCGTTGACGCGGTTGCGCCGCCGCGTATGCAGTTCGATGCCGAGCAGGCCAACGGCCGCCCCGGGTACCACGTTCGATCGGGCGGGATCACTGACGGAGGGAACACTGTCCAGCTGCAGCAACTGCGGATCCGGCGAATGGGCAAAACCCGGCGGCCCCTCGAGGATGCTCGCCCACGGATTGCCGTCGGCATCGACGGTGCCCAGCAGCACGAACGGCAACATGCGGTAGAAGTCGCGATGTTGATCCGGCAGGGAATCCCGAATCACTTTTCGGCCGAAGGCCTCCATCCGCTCGGCCACGCCAACGCGGTGTTGCAAACGTTGTTCGCCGTCGTGCCAGGGTGACCCGGGCTGCATGGAATCGGGTTGTCGCATCGGCGCGCCTCCAGACGCGGTTGCAGAGTATCGCGCCGAGCGCCCGGCGGTGACCTTGTAGGCGAATAATGTGCGGCGTAACGTGAACGCCGATATCGGCCGCGTGCATTGCCATGAACCCGACTCATCCAACGCGCATGACGCTGCGTCGCCTGCCGTTCGCCTATCGCCGCGATCGGGCCGCTCATTGGAATGCGGCGCGGCCCGAGTTTTCACAGATGGTCAACGCCGCCTCACTCGCGATGCCGTATCTCGAACCGTATCTCATCAAGACGATGCGCGAGGCACGGCCGCTCATTACCGATCCGGCGCTCGCCGCCGAACTCGATCTGTATTGTCGGCAGGAAGCGGCGCACTTCAGCGAGCACCGCAGGTTCAACGAAGAACTGAAAGCGCTGCGCCCGGAGACGATTGGAAAAATCGAACGCGTGCTCGCCGACGACTATGCGCGCCTCGGACGCGAACGGTCGTTGCGCTTCAATCTCGCTTACGCCGAAGGCTTCGAGTCGATGGCGCTCGCACTCGGCCACATGCTGATCGAAGATCGCGCGTTTTTGTTCGGTGGCGCCGAGAGCGCCGTTGCCTCGCTGGTGCTATGGCATTTTGTCGAAGAGATCGAGCACAAGAACGTCGCCTTCGACGTGTTCGAACACGTGTCGGGCAGTTACGTCTGGCGGCTGATCGGTCTCTTCTACGCGACCGGTCATATCTTCCGGCGCACGCGCAGCGGGTATCAGCTGCTGCTGAAGGAAGACGGGCTCTGGCGCAACCTGCGTTCGCGGCTCGCGCTCGCGCGGATGATTCTGCGCATCTTTGCGAAACTCGGACCGAAGTTCCTGCGCATCCTCAATCCCTTCTACCACCCGAGCACGGTCGCCGATCCCGCCTGGATGCTCGCATGGCGGGCGCTGCATCAAACAAGCGAAACTGCGGCTGCACGCCTCGATACGGATCGGCTGCACGAAGCGATACCCAGTTCCTGTCCCGCCTGAAATTCGAGTTGCTGGAGACCCTCATGGAAGTGATGCCCACACGTCTGCGCGCGCTGCTGTTCGGCAACGGTGTCGGACTCATGGTCCTCGCCGTCGTCATCGGCTGGATCTGGATGTTCGCGCTGCTGAACCGCATCGTCTTGTGGCCGCTGCCGTTCGACGTTCCCGTGTCGATTCCCGACGACGGCCGCGCATGGCGCATGGCACACGTCGAAGCAATCACCGAGGGACTGTTGTTGATGGCCATCGGCCTCGGCGGTCAGTTCATGCGATTGAGCCGCACGCAGTTCACCTGGCTGTTCTGGTCGTCGCTCGTGACCGGCTGGCTGTTCAGCGTGCCACCGATTTTCAACGCGCTGTTCGGCACCCGCGGTCTCGCCTTCGGCGGCGGTCCGTTCAAAGACAGCGTCGCCAACAACGTGATCTATCTGTTCGGCTGGCCACCTGTCGTTGCCGTCCACATCATGCTCGGACTCGCGGTGTGGGGGGTGTGGCGGTTTCTGAAGAGCGAAACGCGCGGTACACCCGTCGCGTGAGTGCCTGGAGTTGCTTCCGGCCACAGCCGGGACGTTAGAATCGACGCATGGGCAAACGGCACGCCACAGCGCATTGCGATCATTTCGAACAGCACGGCTGGGTCCTGATCGAGCGGCTGCTCGAAACGCAGGAAATCGAACGCGCGTATCCGGGATTGTTCGCGTTGTATCCGACACCGGAGATATTCCATTCCGGCGATTCGGATCCCCGTATCGAGCCGTTTCGACACGAGGCGACGGCGCCGGCTAACCAGGGTACGCAGGGGCGGTTCCGGCCACTGCAGTTCGCCGGGCTGAAGGAGTTTCCGTTCCGCGACCAGACGCTGAACCTGCTCGCCGTACATCCGTCGATCATCGCGGTGGCGCAAAGCCTGCTGCACACGCGTGATGTTCGGCTGTATCAGGCCGAGACGTTTGCGAAATATACCGGCGTGACGCAATACGACCAGCCGTTCCATGCCGACTACACCAATCACGTGATGTTGCCGCCGCGCCGCGATGGTCGGTATCGGCAGATCCAGCTGTTCTTGTATCTGACCGACGTGACGGTTGCGCACGGCGCGACGCGCATCGTCAGCCGCACGCTGACGGCCGACGTGCCGGTGATGCAGCTCGCTTTTCCGCGCGCAAAAGTGCCGCCCGAGCGACTCGTGCAGTGGGAGGCCGCCGCCGTCAGCGCGGTCGGCCCGAAAGGGTCGCTGCTAATCTACAGTGCCGATGTGGTCCACCGCGGTACCGAGATGACGCTGCCCGGCGGCGGACGTTTTTTCTTCAACCTCGCCTACCGTGGCGCCGGGGCCGACTGGGTGGGTGCGAATCCTTGGCCGCGCAAAGGTATGACGGACTGGACGCCGCTGGTCGAGCGGTGCAGCGTTGCCGAACTCGAAGCGCTCGGGTTTCCGCCGCCGGGTCACGCCTACTGGGATGAAGAAACGCTGCGCGGTTGCGCCGATCGCTATCCGAATCTGGATCTGCGGCCGTGGCGTGATGCATACGGTCGAGACACGAACCGAAGCGGAGTGCCCGACGTTGAATGAGATCTGTGCGGACGTGATTGTCGATTCGAACTCGGCTCGAGCCGCGGCCGAGAGGGTTCAGCGTCATGTCCAGTGAGGCGCATTCGGTCCCGCACCGCTTCGATGACGAGCGCATCACGTGGTACCGCAGCCCGATCGAGAAATCCGCGCTCAACGCCCTGATGCGGCGCAGCGATGCGAAAGGCTGGCTGCAGACGCTGTTGCATCTCGGGTGGTTCTTCACCACCGCGGCCGTGGCGTTGGTGATCTACGAAGGTATCGACGCGACGAACTGGGCCTGGCGCGCGCCGCTGCTGCTGGCGCTGTTCGTGCACGGGACCATGGGGCCGTTCATGGGGCTCGTGGCAGTTCACGAACTCCAGCACCGTACGGTGTTCGAGTCGCGAGCGCTGAACGCGTTCTTCGAGAAGCTGTACGCGTTCATCAGCTGGTCGGACTATGTCTGGTACGAGGCAAGTCATCCACGGCGCGCCCGAGCCTCGCATAATCGTCCGCCAGGACGGCTTCGATATCTGCGATCGTCTCCGGGCGTTGTGCCTTCAATTGCTCATTGAACCTGCGGTGTTCGCTGAAATGCGCCGCTTCCTGACGACAATAAAGATCGAGCTCGGCGGCAAGTGCCGGATCGGCAATGAGCGGGCGTGCCTCGCGCATGGTCTTGATGAGGTACGGCTCGAGATACGGCATTGCGAGCGAAGCCGCGTTGACCATCTGCGAAAACTCGGGCCGCGCAGCATTCCAATGTGCCGTCGTTTCGCGGCGGTAGGCGAACGGCGGGCGTCGGAGCGTCATGCGCGTTGGAGTGATTGTGTTTACCGAGTGTTCCTCGCCTGCTTGTTCAAGTCCTGTCACGGACCCGCATTATTCGCCTACCTCGGTGTCCGCGTACATCGGCAATAAACGCGCGTTTGCTCCAGGCTCCGCACAACCTACCACGTAATTTCTAACGAATGTATAATGGGGCGGTTGATCACGATTGAGTGTTGATGGATGCCAAAGCTGGGATCGTTCGAGCCGGGTGGGTTTTGACAAGTTCGGCAAACCCACGCGCCGGGAACGGTTTGATGCATTGGGTGCGCCGATGGAATGTGTTTCAGGGAGGGCTGACGTGTGATGAGGAATTGGCGGGCTGTTGCAGGTGCGAAGTTCGAAACCGAAAAGGTACCGGCGACCGGATCGATCGGTATGGTGGTGACGAACAATCCACTCGGCTCGGCGGCAGGCGCAGAAATCCTGGCCGCCGGTGGCAATGCAATCGACGCGACAATCGCCTCGCTGTTCGCACTGACCGTCGTTGAGCCGATGATGGTCGGTGTATTCGGTGCCGGTATGTCGACGATTCGACTTGCAAGCGGCGCGCACCGTTTTATCAACAACTATTCCATAGCGCCGGCTGCTGCGACGCCCGACATGTTCACGCCGTTGTCCGACACCTGGCCGGACTATCAGAGCGTTGCGGGCCGCAAGAACGAAATCGGCGTGCTTGCGGTCGGCGTGCCTGGATCGCTGAAGGGCTGGACAGAAACCCTGTCGAGTTATGGAACACTTTCGCTCGAAGACGTGCTGCAGCCGGCGATTCGGTATGCCGAACGGGGCTTCCGTGCGACGCGTTACCTGGCGGACATCATCCGCAAGTTCGCCGACGATATCGCCCTGTTTCCGGAAACCGCGAAGACGTGGCTGCCGGATAACGCACCGCTCGCACCCGGCGATCTCGTGAAGCAGCCGCTGTACGCGCAGACGCTGCGATTGTTGGCGAAACACGGGCCAGCTGTTCTATACGAGGGAGAGCTCGGTGCGGCCGCCGTCGACTACATTCAATCGGCGGGCGGGATCATCACGCGGGACGACTTGAAGAACTATCGAACCACGAACGACGACGTCGTGCGTGGAACGTACCGCGGGCACGACATCGTGGGGCCACCACCACCCACAGCGGGCGGTGTTCATGTGATCGAGATGCTGAACATCCTGGAGCGCTTCGACATCGCCGCACTGGGCTTCGGCACCATCGACGGCCTGCATCTGATGGCAGAAGTGCTCAAGCTCGGATTCGAAGACAGGTCGAAGTACACAGGCGACCCCGCATTCGTCGATGTCCCCTTAGCAATGCTCATCGACAAAGCCTATGCCTCGCAACGCCGCGAGCGAATCGATATGGCGCGAGCAGGTCGGGTGCGCACCGCTTACTCCGCCGAGTCCAACAGCACGACACATCTGGCCGCGGCGGATCGGCACGGCAACGTCATGGTGGCTACCCATACAATCCACAGCGCCTTCGGCAGCAAGGCAACGGTTCCCGGCACCGGCATGCTGCTCAACAACACGATGAACATTTTCGACCCGCACCCCGGAACCGCCAATTCCGTTGCACCAGGAAAGCGAGTGACGAGCAGCATGTCGCCCATCATCGTCGAGAAGGATGGACGCCCTGTCTTCTGTGTCGGCCTGGTGGGGGGCACCCGGATTTTTCCGTCCGCACTGCAGGCAATCGTCAACGTCATCGACCACGGCATGTCTGCTCAGGAGGCAGTGGAGGCACCCCGCATCTGGACCCTCGGCGAGGCGCTCGAAATGGAACCGGGCTTCCCGGCGAATGTCGTGCTTGCGTTGCAGGCACGGGGACACAGAATCGCATCGCTGAAGGTGATCGGCGGCGGCATGGGAATGATCTCTTTCGAAGCCGGATGCATGACCGGTGCATCCTGTTGGCGCGCCGATGGCACGCCGATTGGAATCGGCGGCGGAATGGCGCGGGCGGATATCCGGTTCGATGTTTAGAAGGCCGGCCGATCGGCGCCATTCCCGTGCCCCCAGAACGCGCCGGCGTACTGGCGCAAATCTGATCGATGCGCATCATTGCAGCCGGACAGGGAACATCAATGGTGCTGTGAATCCAGATGCGCGAGCAACGCTGCGCAGCCGTGTTTGCCATGCAATCCCGGGATGGCGTTTGCCATCCGGATCAGCCTCCGCGCGAACCTGGCGCGCAGCGTCACTGTCTTGCGTATAGCCGATTCAGGTTGATGTAACGATCGGGGTCGAGATCGCGCCCCTCGAAGGCCGGATGATCGACACCGTATCGATGCACGCGAAACACCATGTTGATGCGTCCGCCCAGGCGATGGTTAGAGGCGAAGAACGGATTGATGTATTCCCACACCACTTTTTTGCTGCGCGTGACCTCGAAGAACTGGCCCTTCGACGTTTCGCAGATGAGCATGTTGTTGTTGGGTAGCCTGTCCACGCTGCCGCCCATCACAGTGTAGAAAGAGAATGGCGGGTCGTCCGCGTACTCCCAGACGATCTCCCGCGTTTTCGCGTTGATCTCGATTGCGCGCGAGAAATCCATGCTCTTGCGATGCACGCCGTTGTCGAAGACGGTGATGGTGTCTGCGCTCGAGTACTTGGCGTCGTGCTGATGTGCCGCGGTGCGTCGGCCCATTTCCATTTGATTTTGCCAGATCTGGCGCTCACTTCGGCAACCATGCTGATGCGGCGGAAGCTGAGCAGCCAGTCGCCGGTCGGCGTCACCGAAATCGAATTGCAGTGACTCCACTCCATTCGGTGATCGAGCGGACAGATGACGCGGTGACAGAGTCGAAACAACCGGATCTCAGCGACTTCCGGATCCGCTACCACGCGTGTGCGCTGTCCGACTCGATGTCCACCAACAGCGTGACGTACACTGCGTCGGCAACCAACGGCAGGTTCAAATCACGGCCGGCTTCACTAAGCCGGCCGAGCCGTCGGAGTAGGCAAGGCAGATGTATGACTTTCTGATGTTCGTTGCGGTGGGATTTTTCGCGCAGTTGATCGACGGCGCTCTGGGCATGGGTTATGGCGTCATTTCATCGGTCTTCCTGCTCGCGAGCGGTGTTCCGCCAGCGCACACGTCGGCAAGCGTCCACGCGGCCAAACTGTTCACCACGGCAGCCTCCGGTGCTTCGCACATCATTCATGGCAATGTCGAGCGGCGGATGTTCATGATCTTGTCGGCGGCCGGTGTCGTCGGTGGCGTTGTCGGGGTGCTCGTGCTGATCAATGTCGACGGCGGCTCGATCCGGCCATTCGTGTTCGGCTATCTCATGATCATGGGGTTCGTCATCGTCTGGCGTGGTCTGATGCTGCCTGCCAGCAAGACGGTACGCGGCAGATATGTTGCGCCGCTGGGCACGGCAGGCGGATTCCTCGACGCCATCGGCGGCGGGGGGTGGGGCCCCGTCGTCACGTCCAGCCTGATCGGCGCCGGCGCCTCACCGCGGCACGTGGTGGGGACGGTCAACGCTGCGGAGTTCGTGGTCACCTGCGGCGTGGTCGCCGCATTCGCAGCCGCGTTCATGCTCGGTATGTGGAAAGACGCAGGCGGCATCACGGACCATGTCCTCGCAGTAGCGGGTCTGGTCATCGGCGGTTTGCCCGCGGCCGTTCTAGCCGGCTGGCTTCTCAAGAAGGCGCCACGTAAGCCGCTCATGATCGCGGTCGGCTTTCTGGTAGGCGGTCTGTCCGCCTACGAAATCAGCAAAGCGTTCTAAAGCGGTCAGGCGATGGCGCGTGCGGCCCTGCGGTCATCCCGATCGCCATCGGCGTCGCGCGCCGCCTGTGCATCCGCGTCGATCAGCTGCGGAATCGCAACTGCGATGACCTCTTCGAGACGCTCGACGAGCGTCATCGACAGTTCCTTGCGCACGCTGTCGGGCAGCTTGTCGAGATCGGCTTCGTTGTCCTTCGGCAGGATCAGGTGCTTCATGCCGGCGCGGTGCGCCGCGAGCACTTTTTCCTTGATGCCGCCGACCGGCAACACGAGTCCC
>CAYUMA010000504.1:0-3261 GCA_964445675.1 uncultured Pseudomonadales bacterium
ACAACAACGTCGATGCGGTCGGCAAGAACGCCACGCACGTGCTCACCGACAATGTCTGTGAGGCGTGCCATTCGACTATCACGTTCAAGCCCGCCACATCAGTCGATCACAATCACGTACTCGGCAGTTGCGGCAGTTGTCACAACGGTGTCGCGGCGACCGGCAAGCCGACGGGCCACGTGCAGACCACACTCGAGTGCGATACGTGTCATTCGACGCTCGCGTGGAAGCCGGCGAGGTTTGACCACTCCGGCATCACCGGCAACTGCGTGCAGTGCCACAACAACGTCGATGCGGTCGGCAAGAACGCCACGCACATCAGGACAGACAACGTCTGCGAGAACTGCCATTCGATTGCGACGTTCAAACCCGCAGTGCGGGTCGATCACAGCGATGTGATCGGAACGTGCGTCAGTTGTCACAACGGCGTGATCGCGATGGGCAAGACGCCGACGCACGTGCCGAGCAACGACCAATGCGACAACTGCCACACCGTCAATGCGTGGACGCCGGCCGTGTTCGATCACGCGGGAGTCATGCCGGGCACGTGCACCACATGCCACAACGGCACCACCGCGACCGGTAAGAACGCGACGCACATCATGACGTCGAGCTCGTGCGACGTCTGCCACACGACAGTGGCGTGGATGCCGGCCAACTTCGACCACGCGGGCGTGACCGGCAGTTGCTCGACGTGCCACAACGGCGTGTCGGCGACTGGCAAGGGGCCCACGCACTTCGTGACACCGCGCGAATGCGACGACTGCCATACAACCAGCATGTGGATTCCATCGACGTTCGTGCACAGTTCGCCGAATTACCCCGGCAACCACCGCGCGGCGCTGGCGTGTACCGATTGCCACACGACCAACGCCGAACTCTTGCCGTGGCGGTTCCCCGCGTACCAGCCCGATTGCGCCGGGTGTCACGCGAACGACTATGAACCCGATGCGCATGACAAGACGAATACGCCGACGACGATCCGGTACACGGTCAGCGAGTTGCGCGACTGTGCCGGCGCGTGCCACGTCTACACGGACAACACGTTCACGACGATCCGGAACGCGCGCAATGGCGAGCATCGCGTCAGCGACGGCGGCTTTTAAAGTGCGGATGCGCCGCCGCTTCTGGATCCTGCTGCTCAGCGGTCTCGTTGTGTTCGGCGGCCGCGCGGCGCTTGCGGATGCGAGCGCGTTTCTTGCGGCACGCATAGTCGAACAGAGCGAAGTAGGGACCGTCGTCGAGTTCGCATTCGCGCAGGACGTGCGCGCCAACGTCACGAATATGCAAGGCGATCGCATCGAGATCCGGTTGCGCCCGTCGTCGGCGCAGGAGTGGGATGCGGTCGACGAGAGCTACCATGGTGATCTCGGCGCGATCGAACGCGTGACGATCGACGGTAACGCCGCGGCCGGCTATCGCGTGGTGATCCGGCTCGGCTGGCCGATGGCGATTGAATTGATGCCGCAGCGCGACGATCGCCGCGTGACATTGCGCTTAACCAAACTCGCTGCACCCGAGCGCGCGCAGTTCGACGTTCCCGCCGTGCCGGTCAACGCCGCACGGACGACCGCGCTCGTGGCCGAACCTGCCTCTCTAACGCCGAGCGGCGACGACGAGCCGGTGGGCGTCGTTGTGCCGACGGCTGAGCCGGCTTCCTCGGATCCATTCGAGCGGGCGCTCGCCGACGGCAAATCGGCCGCGATGGCGAAAGATTACGACCGCGCGATCGGCCTGTTCACGAAGGCCGCGGATTCGACCGACATTGCGGTGCGCCAGGCGGCGCTGGAATCGCTCGGTACGGCGCGCGAACGCAATCAACAAGATGCGCAGGCGAAGCTGCTCTACGAGCAATTCCTGAAGCAATACCCCGATTCCGATCTGGCGCCCACGATCCGGCAACGGCTATCGGGAATCGTCACGCGCGACCTGCCCGTGCAGAGAAAGCTGAAGGTGGCCGCGCGAGACAGCGGCGCGTGGACCGTGGCCGGCAATGTGGGCCAGTTCTACCAGCGCTACGAGATGTCGGTGAACGGCGATAGGCCGGTCATCGGCGTCGACGGGCTGTTCACCAACGCAGACATCATCGTCGGTCACCGATCCGATCATTTCGATTTGGGGTTGCGCGTGTCGTCCAACAGCCTCACCGACTTCAGTGGCGATGGAGACAGCACGCAGCAGATGTCGACTGCCTACTTGGAAGCCCAACAGATCGATTGGGGGGTGGACGTGCGGGTCGGCCGTCAGTCTCAGCAGAGCAACGGCGTGCTTGGCCGTTTCGACGGTGTGCGAGTTCAGTACAAGGTCAACCCGTGGCTCCGGTTCGGAGCCATCGGTGGGTACGCGGTCGACTACAGTGCGAACGCGTTCTCCGACCAGCGGCCGCTGTACGGCGTCAACGCCGGAATCTCCGTCCACGACGGCATGCTGGAGTTCGCGCCGTTCTACATCGAGCAGCAGGCCAATGGGCTGCTCGACCGTCGCGCCGTGGGCATGGAGACGCGCTTCTTTCGCGAAAACATTTCGGTATTCTCGCTGCTCGACTACGACACGTATCACGAGGAGTGGAACACCAAATACCTGATGTTCAATCTGCGGTTCGATGACGGCTGGAGTACGTACGCAACGTTCGACCACCGTCGCAGTCCGTACATCACGATGGAGAACGCGTTGATCGGACAGGGCGTCACCAACCTCGGTACGCTCGAGAATACGTACAGCGACCAGCAGATCCAGGAGCTGGCGAACGATCGCACTGCGGAGCTGACGATGGCGAGCATCGGCATCGACAAGGAAATCTCCAGCCGGCTACAGGTCGGAACCGATTTCTCGTACTCGGACTACTCATCGACTCCGGCATCCGGCAACGTCGCCGCTACGCCGTCGCAGCAGGCCAACTACTACGCGCTACGCGTTCAACTCAACGAAGCCTATGGCGAGCAAACGTTCGCGGCGCTGCTCTTGCGCGTCGCCGACGGAACCGACACGCGCACCACGTCGGTCTACTGGAACAACCGATTCACGTTCGACACGGTGTGGCAGCTGTATCCGCGCCTACGCGTCGACTACACGCAGTTCACCAACGTCGGTCAGACGCAATGGTTCGTCGAGCCATCGATGCGTCTCGCCTATCGTCCGAAGCAGAACATGTATCTCGAGTTGGACGCGGGCTACCAACGCACGCAGCGGGATATGGCGGTCCAGTCGATGGAGATCGTGGGCTACTACGTCCGCCTGGGCTATCGGTCCCTGTTCTAACGC
>CAYUMA010000505.1:0-3801 GCA_964445675.1 uncultured Pseudomonadales bacterium
TAGAACATGTAGTTGTACTGCCACGCCCCATGGTCGCGCAGGTACGGCGCGTCGCCGTACAAGGCACCCAGTTCGCCGAGCACATCGATCGCGAACCCTTCGAGTTCGTGCCGCAGTTCCGTGCCCTGCAATTTGACGACCATGCCGGCGAGACTCGCGTCTTTGTTGTTGAGCCGCGCGGACAGCAGCCGCAGATCGTTGAAACGTAGCGCCATCACCGCGCCTTGCAACTGCATCAAACGATCACGCAGCACCGGTGAATCGATCAGGTGCCGCCCATCGACGGTTTCCGTGCGCATCATCTGCGTCAGCAGATTGAGCCGTGCCAACATCGTGTTCGGATCGCTGAGCGAGCCGCGCTCGTGGCGCAGAATCGAGTTGGCGACGAGCCAGCCTTCACCGCGGCGGCCGACGATCTGGTCCTTCGGGACGCGGACATCGGTGAAGAACACTTCGTTGAACGTCGCATCGCCCGTCATGGTTTTGAGCGGCCGCACTTCGATCCCCGGCGTTTTCATCGAGAACAGCAAAAAGCTGATGCCCTGGTGCTTTGGCGCATTCGGCTCGGTGCGCACGAGACAAAAGATCCAGTCGGCGTGTTGCGCGGTACTGGTCCAGATCTTCTGGCCGTTGACGACCCACTCGTCGCCGTCGAGCACCGCGCGCGTGCGCAGGCTCGCCAGATCGCTGCCGGCGCCGGGTTCGGAATAACCCTGACACCAGATCAGTTCGCCGCGCAGCGTCGGCGCGATGAACTCCTGCTTCTGCGCGTCGGTGCCCATCTCGAGCAACGTCGGCACGAGCATCGAGATGCCTTGGCCGCCGAGTCCGCCCGGGAGCTGCGTCTGCGCGAACTCCTCCGCGATGATGCGCGACTTCAGGATGTCCGTGTCGCCGCCGAAACCGCCGTATTCGCGCGGAATCGTGCGCGCTGTGTAGCCGCGTTCGATCAAGAGCTTCTGCCATGCGCGCGACTTGTCGGAACGCATGCCGAAGCCGCCGGTCGGCGCCGCGTCGCGGTGCGTTGCGAGAAATTCCCGCACCTCGCTGCGAAAACGTTCGTACTCGCTGCCGTATGTCAGATCCATCGGTATGTCTCCTAAGCTAATCGGGTGAGTTCGTCGTAGCGCACGCGGTGCTTCAGCGTCTGACCGCGCGCGAAGCGTTCGACCTCGTCGATCATGTAGTCGCTCAGCCGCTGTGTTTCGGTGCCGAGCGAGCCGGCGATGTGCGGCGTCAGCAGCACATTCGGCAGGCGAAAAAGAGGCGACGTCGGCGGCAACACTTCGGGCTCGGTCGTATCGAGCACCGCGTTCAGGCGCCCGCTGATCAATTCCGTCTCGAGCGCCTGCTGATCGATGACAGCACCGCGCGCGGTGTTGATGAACGTGGCGCCATCCTGCATCAGCGCGAACTCGCGCGCGCCGAGCATGTGGCGCGTCTCGTTCAAGAGCGGCGCGTGCATCGAGACGACGTCCGAATTCGACAGCAGCTCCGACAACCCGGCTTTGTGCGCGCCGAGTTCGCGCCCTTGCAGCGGCGTGATGTACGGATCGTACAACAGCACCTTGATGTCGAACGGGCGCAACAGCTCGATGACTTTCCTGCCGACGTGCGACGCACCGATGATGCCGACCGTCTTCTGATAGTTGCCGACGTTTGGCGCTTCCTTCGCCCACGGCGCGCGATTTTCGTGGTGTTTGCGATAAAACTCCGCGAGCCGCAGCACCTGTTTGTTCGAGAACAGGATCGCCGCGAGCGTGTATTCGGCAACCGGCACCGCGTTGGCGGCGACGGCGTTGGTGATCTGAATGCCCATCCGCCACACCGAGTCTTCGATGAAACCTTTCACGCTGCCGGCGAGATGCGCGATCAACTTCAGCCCTGGCATACGGGCCACGACAGTGCGATCGATCGGCGGACAACCCCAGCTCGTGATCAACACCTGAATTCGGCCGGACTGTTCGCCGAGCGCGTCGAAGTTGCGGAATGGCGTCCCATCGACCAGGCGACACGAGCGTTCGAGGCGTTGCAGATGCGCCTCGCGCAGCAGTTCCTCCTTCACGACCGGATGCATGATCATTGCTGTGATGGGGCCGCCGGCCACTGAAGTCCCCCGAACGGATTGATTGGTTGTCTGGGCAAGAGAATCCAAGATAATGCACCACCGCAATCAGAGATACAGGGGAAGCACGTGGCAGTGAAACTCACAAAGGGCGCGATCGACCTTGGCATCGTCGTCAAGAACGGTCCCGCGGCTGTCGCGTTCTACAAGGATGTGCTCGGCTTCAAGCATGAAGGCGACATGCCGATGCCGGGTGGCGGCACGATGCACCGTCTGTTGTGCGGCGACAGCTTGATCAAGATCGTCGTCCCGGCAAAAGCGCCGCCCGCGGTCGCACCGCCGGGCGGCATCGCGGGTGCCACGGGCTATCGCTACTGGACGATCTCCGTGTCGAATATTTCGGAACTCGTCGCCTCCTGTGAAAAAGCGGGCCGCAAGATCGTGGTACCGGAGCGCGAGATCCGTTCGGGTATCCGCATCGCGATCGTCGAGGATCCCGACGGCAACTGGGTCGAGTTCCTGCAGGGCGCTTGATCGATGCAAATCGCCGAGCAACTCGCGGCGATGGCGCAGCTGCAGGATTCGCTGAACCGCAACGTGCACGCGGCCTGGCGCACGCAGGGGCATCAGTACTATCGCGCGATATGGGTCGAGTGCGCGGAGCTGCTCGATCACTTCGGCTGGAAGTGGTGGAAGCATCAGCGGCCCGATCTCGATCAGGTCAAACTCGAGATCGTCGACATCTGGCATTTCGGGCTGTCGGAGTTGATCCGCGATGGATCAGTTGATGCCGGTCATATCGACGCTCGCGTGGTCGCCGCATTCGCGCAGCGGCAACGGCCGCCGCAGCCCGGCGATTTCCGCGACGCGGTCGAGACGCTCGCGCAGCAGACACTCGCCCAACGGGGCTTCCCGGTCGCGGCGTTCGTGGACGTGATGGCGGCTTTGCCGATCGATCTCGACGAGCTATTTCGCATCTACGTGGGCAAGAACGTGCTGAACGTCTTCCGTCAGGCGAACGGTTATCAGTCCGGCACCTACGTCAAGGTGTGGCAGGGGCGCGAAGACAACGAGCACCTCTTCGAACTCGTTGGGACGCTGGACGCCGCGTCGAGTGCGTTCTTCGACGATCTGTATCGGGCGCTCGAAGCGCGCTACGCCTCGCGCTCGTAGATCGCGAGTGCTTCGGCGTCGAAGCAAACGAATCGCGTTAGTGCCAACCCCGTCGATTCCCCGTGCGTACGCACCGTGTCGAGCGCGACCCGGGCGGCGAGCGCGAGCGGGTAGCCGTAGATGCCGGTGCTGATTGCCGGGAACGCAATCGACGTCAAGGCGTGGTCGGCCGCGAGCTGCAGCGAATTGCGGTAGCACGCGGCGAGCACTGCGGGTTCGCCGTCGGATCCACCGTGCCAGACGGGGCCGACCGTATGAATCACGTAGTGCGCCGGGAGTCGGTAACCACGCGTGAGGCGCGCCTGCCCCGGCGGACAACCGCCGAGCGCGCGGCACTCCACGAGCAACTCGGGACCCGCCGCGCGATGGATCGCGCCATCGACACCGCCGCCGCCGAGCAACGCCGCATTAGCGGCGTTGACGATCGCATCCACGTGCTGGTGGGTGATGTCCGCAATGACGATTTCGATCCGCATTCGATAACCCCCGACGGACGCCGCATGGTGACCAGACGGTGGCTGGTAACCAGACGGTGGCTAACCAGACGGTGCCAGGCGTTGCAG
>CAYUMA010000506.1:0-4266 GCA_964445675.1 uncultured Pseudomonadales bacterium
CACGGCCGACGGCGTGGATGCCGCCGAGCCCCTGGCGCAGCAGGGCGTCACCCGCGAACGTCAATTTGACGACCCGTCCGGCGATGTCATACCAGTACTCTCGTGTCTCATATAGCTTCGCTGCGGCTCTAAAGCGTTCCAGCGTTTCTGTGAAGAACGCTTCGGGCGAAGCTTTCATCGAGGCGAAGCTCTCATCGAGGTGTTGGTGCTACTGAGCCGTCAGCCGGTCTCAGGGCTTCAGCTTCGGCCACCCATACTCATCATTCACTTCGTGAATGGGATCGATGAGTAAGAGTTCCTGCATATCCGTGTATTTCTCGAGCACCGGCGCGGTGAAATCGGTCGGCTGCGACGAATCGCGGAGCACCGGCGTGTACTGGGGTTCGGCGGAACGACTCTCAGCGGGGACCACGAGGTTCTCGCGCGTCAGATCGGACGCAAATTCCGTCAATGCGTTTCGCATCATCTCGGGACTGCCGCGGTAGAGCATCTGCACTTCGTTGAGGATCGCCTCCTGAGAGCAACCGTTCTCGATCATGTCCCACACATCCGCTGCTACGCCGGTGAGGCTGTAATAATTTCCGGATTCGAGGTTCACGATCATGATTTCGTTATCGAACCGTTCGGTCGATACGTGTGGTTTGTTGACTGCAAATACCGACGCCACGGGCTATCTCCTTGGTTGCGTGAGCGCCTCGGTCCGAGGTTCACCGCATGCATTGCAAAAATATGTCCTACGGCTAGTTTGCGCTGTCAAACCGCGCAGCGTTCAGCGCGAAGAAAACAACTTGCTGTGACTTTGTAAAGTCCGCGGGTCTGAAATGGGCTTTGCGGTGTCGCGACAATCCGCCCGTGGCGGTTCAGCGTCTACGGCAAACTGCAGTGCGGCTGGTGTTATCGGCACGCCGTGATACGCGCCGGCCTCGAGATAAACATGGTCAGAGGATAACTGCACAATGCCGCCGGCATCCTACCTTGAGCAATTCACAGCAATTGACGTGTCGTGTCGATATCAGCGTCGGTATGCAGCCAGCGCGCGCAGCCTTGCGGCGGCGTGCTCTACGATCGGGTTCGGATAGTCCGGGGCGCCGCCAAAGCGCCAGGGCTCGAAGATCGTTGCCGTCGATAGCGATGCCAGTTCCGGCACCCAATGCCGCACGAAGGTGCCATCCGGATCGAATTTTTTCGCCTGCGTGATCGGGTTGAAGATTCGGAAATAAGGTGCCGCGTCGGTACCGGTGGATGCGCTCCACTGCCAGCCACCGTTATTCGCCGCAAAGTCGCCGTCCACCAACAGTTCCATGAAGTGGCGTTCGCCAAGCCGCCAATCGAGCAGCAGATGTTTAGTCAGGAACATCGCCGTCAGCATCCGCAAACGGTTGTGCATCCAACCCGTCGCAGCCAGTTGCCGCATCGCCGCATCGACGAGCGGATACCCGGTGCGACCGGTGCGCCAGGCATCGAACGCGACGGGATCGTCGCGCCACGCGACCCGGTCGTTGGCTGGCCGAAATGGCTGTCCGCGACTGATACCGGGAAACGCCGCGGTTACATGGGCGTAAAAGTCCCGCCAGATCAGCTCGTCGATCCAGGCCTGCGTGCCTGCGCTATCGCCGCCGTGGGCCGACCGCGCCGCAAGTAGACACTGCCTCGCCGAGATCGCGCCGACAGCCAGATACGGTGACAGGCCACTGGTGCCGTCCCGATCCGGGCGATTACGATCTTCGTGATAACGCAGGATCGGTCCGCCGACAAACTCGGCAAGCCGACGCTGCGCAGCCGATTCACCACCCGGCCACAGTGTCGCGAGCAGTTCGCTGTCGACCCCATCGAGTGTTACCGGGACCGCGGTACTGGCGATTCCCGGATTCCGTTGCTGTTGTGGCCGTGGTGGCGGTTCCAGCGCGTCATTGTCGAGGAGCGTCAACCAGCGGCGTTTGAACGGTGTAAAAACAGTGTAGGGCAGTCCCGCGGCCGTCAGCACTCGGCCGGGCGGCTGGATTACGCCGCTGGCAGCACGGTGAAATTCGAGGCCGGCGCCGCGACAAC
This sequence comes from uncultured Pseudomonadales bacterium, assembly GCA_964445675.1. GTDB lineage: Bacteria > Pseudomonadota > Gammaproteobacteria > Pseudomonadales > Azotimanducaceae > DATJGR01. The sequence continues at coordinate 2,050 of CAYUMA010000506.1, forward strand.
GCTTGCCGACGGCGGTATCGCGCCGCTGTTCATCGAGAGGGTATTCGTCATTGCAGAAGATCGCGTCGGCTGCGACTTCAGCGGCCACCTGCACCAGTGCTTGTGGGTGATCCTCGAAGCGAGCGAGCGATCGAATCAGCAGCGGAATGTTGAGCGCCGTCAATGCACGCGACAATTCGAGCAGCGTTCTGAGCAGGAACGCCAGTCGATTGTCCCCCATTCCATGCGAGCGCCATTGCCACGGCGCTGCGAGGAAAACAGCAATCGTGTCACCACGTTGCTGAGCGCCTGACAGAGCCGCATTGTCGATGACGCGCAGATCGTTGCGAAACCACACCAGACTGCGCCGGTTCATTGCGTCCGGCAGATCAGCGCCGTTTTCACAGCTCGCGCCTCAGCCCCGCCGCTGGCGGATGGGGTTCCAGATAAATCTGCTCGAGCGCATAGGCGTCGGGGAACCTGCGCAGGTGATGGCGCAACAAGGTCAACGGCGCGAGCAGCGGAATTTCGCCGCGCCGATAACTCTGGATCAGGTCGGCCAACTCCCGACGTGTCGTGGAATCGAGGTCGTCCTTCACATAACCCTGCAGATGCTGCAGCACGTTGGCATGCCCACCGCGCGTCGCCGGGCGCGCCAGACCGGTCATCAGCAACGATACATATGCGTCAGCCTGCGTCGACACATCCCCGGACAGATTTGCGAGCAGGCGCCCGGCCTGCTGGTAATGCGGCACGCTATGTGCCATCAGCAGATATTTATAGGCGCTGTGAAAAGCAATGATTCGATTTGCGGTAAGCCCCGCCGCAACCAGCCGCTGCCAGTGCGCGAACGCGAAGACCCGCATCACGAAATTCTCTCTCAATACGGGATCTTCCAGCCGTCCGCTCTCTTCGACCGGCAGTTCGGGGCAGGCGCGAACGATTTCGGCGGCATACACGCCGCGGCCATTTACCGCTGGCGCACCATTGCCACGGGCGGGATAGACCTTCACCCGAAACAAGCCGCACGTGGGTGAATTCTTGATGAAGATATAGCCGAAGACATCGGCCAACGAGGGCACAATGCTGCGCGCGTACTCCTGCAACGGCAGCGTGACATCCACGGCTGCGTCCTTCACCCCCTGGGCACGCGGCGCCGCCACATCGCCGACCAGACGAATCGGATCACGCGGCACGCCCATGCCGATGCCGAGTTCCGGGCAGATACCGCGCAGCTCGAACAGCCCCGTCAGTTGCTCGTGGCAGAGCGAAGAGCGTTTGTGGCCACCATCGAAGCGGACCTCGGAACCGGTCAGACAATCGCTGACAGCAACCTTAAGGGGCGGCAACGGACGTTTTGGCAACAACGGCTGCGTTTTATTGACCAACTACGAGCTCCCACACCGCGGCTTCACCCACTCGCGATTCCGGCCACCGCGACCTGCATAACAAAGCGGTCGGTGTCGCATAATCCTCGGGCACAAAACAATCGGTGAACACCACGTCGTTGAAGTCCTGATCGCCCGCCATGTTGCGGATGAGGATAGAAAGCATAAGCCACCCGACGGTGAATGGGGCTGAGTATCACGTTTCCTTTCGATAGATTCGGCACGACAGCACGTAAGCTTGGCGTTGGGCGCGCTGAACGCGGCTGTGTGCGGTGGGCCATGATCGACGGCGCCGATCGACTTCATCGTACCTTTCGATTTCCGCGAGACGTCCGATGGCGCTACGCTGGCCACCTTCGATCATTGCAAGGATATTCAAGTGCCATCGAAATCAGCCACGCTCGGGGACATCGATATCGGCATTTCTAAAAAAGACCGTCAGGGAATTGCCAAGGGGCTGTCGCGGTTGCTCGCCGATTCGTACACGTTGTACCTGAAGACCCACAACTATCATTGGAACGTCACCGGGCCACAGTTCAACACGCTGCACCTGATGTTCGAGGCGCAGTACACAGAGCTTGCGCTGGCGGTGGATGCCATCGCAGAGCGCATCCGCGCATTGGGTGAACCCGCGCCGGGTTCTTACCGGGCGTACTCGAAACTGACCGGCATCCCCGAAGAAGAAGGCGTACCGAATGCAGAGGCTATGCTGCGCAACCTCATGACCGGACAGGAGCACGTCGCACGCACGGCGCGCGAGGTGTTTCCGATTGCCGCGGCGGCGAACGATCAACCAACGGCCGACCTGCTGACGCAGCGGATGCAGATCCACGAGAAGACCGCGTGGATG
>CAYUMA010000507.1:0-12124 GCA_964445675.1 uncultured Pseudomonadales bacterium
CGCATCACGAAGATGATCGTCGACCGCGAGCTCATGCTCGGCGAGGAAGTGCCCGTGCTGCCGGTATTCAGTTGGATCCGACTACACAACGAAGGGGCGGCGTTCAGTTTCCTCGCCGACCAGGGCGGCTGGCAGCGCTGGATGTTGATCGCGCTTGCCATCGGGTTTTCGGCGTATCTGATCATCGAGATCCGTCGGTTGCCGGCGACCGAGCGGCTGCTGGGATGGGCTTATGGACTCGTGCTGGGTGGCGCGCTCGGCAATTTATGGGATCGCGCCGTCGACGGTTATGTCGTCGACTTTGCGCTTGCCCATTACGGCAACCATTATTTCCCCGCATTCAACGTGGCGGACTCTGCGATCTCGATTGGTGCCACGCTGTGGATCCTGTCGATGCTGCGCGACGCGCGTCGCGAGCGCGCCGCGCGTACGACCTGAACCGTCGGTCGATGCACGCGGTCGGACCCAATACTCGCGTGACGCTGCATTTTTCGTTGCAGCTCGAGAACGGGATGGAAGTGGACACGACGCGCAGGTCGCGTCCGGCGACGTTCAGCGTCGGCGACGGTAGCCTGCTGCCAGGCTTCGAACGCGCGTTGTTCGGGCTGTGTGCCGGTGCCGACGAGCAGCTGCGTATACCGGCTGACGAAGCGTTTGGTGAACTGCGTCAAGAAAATCTGCGTCTGCTGCCGCTGGCACGGTTCGGCGACACCGTTGTCCCGGAGCCCGGACTCGTCGTGTCGTTCGCGGCCGACGGCGGCGAGCTGCCCGGCGTGGTGCGCTCGGTCGAAGGCGATCTGGTGGTCGTCGACTTCAACCATCCGCTGGCAGGCAAGACGCTGATTTTCGACGTCTCGATCCTGCACGTGGAACCGATCTAGCCGGCTGTTTTCAACAGCCCGGCTGGTTTCACCAGCCTCTTCTCCACTCGTCGGTCGAAAGCTACCGCTCGGCGGTCGCGTGTTGGGGTCGTGTGAATGCCTCGATAGAGTTCCGCAAGGCGAATGAAGGTATACGCATGCGGACCCATGGCTTCACGTTGATCGAACTGCTGGTGACGCTCGCAATCATGGCCATCGTTTCGGCCGTTGCGGTGCCGATCTATACCGAATACAGCATCCGCACCCAGCGCACGAACGCCGAAAAAGATCTGATGCTGTGCGCCCAGGGCATGGAACGCCTCGCGAGCCAGACATTCACCTATGCGGCGCACATCGGCGGCGCCGACACCGGTGCGGTGACCGCGAACGTCTGCCGGCCCACGACGACGGTTTATGCGATCGCGGTCACGGTCGCGAATGCCAACACGTTCACGATTCGCGCAACGCCGAGTGCCGGGCCGGTCACGAACGACGGCCTCATCGAGATCGACGCGAACGGCGCGACGCGCTGGGACCGCAACAACGACGGGGATTTCGGCGACACCGACGAAACACGGTGGGCGCACTGAGCTGGGTGTGGTATCGCGACACACCCTTCGGGTGTGCGGGGATGCTTAAGGGGCGGGCGCTACATTGTCTTACACCGCTCATCCTGTCGGTTGCTTCCATTCATCGGCGTTCGCTTTCTTCGCACGCAGGTATACCCAAGACTGGCCGCTCCACCCGTCATGGGCAGTAGCGATGCCGGTCCCGACCGACCATCGAATGAGTGACGAGGCTATGAAGAGAGCTTGCAATACATGCGACTCGCGCGCGTCGCGCCGCCAGGGCGGCATGACGATCATCGAGATCATGGTGACGCTGGCGATCGCCGCCGTACTGATCGGCCTGGCGCTGCCGGCGTTCAACGCGTTTGTCGCGCAACAGTCGCTGACTGCCCAGGTCAACGATTTTCTCGTCGCCATTCAATATGCACGCAGCGAAGCCGGTCGCCGCGGGACGGTCGTCTCGGTGCTGGCGCTCGACGCAACCAACGCGGCCAATGAGTGGGGCCCGGGCTGGTGCGTCGTGGTCGCCAATCCGGCGCCGGCCGCGTGCCCCAACGACATCACTAATCTGCGCACGTACCCGGCGCTCGGCGCCAACACGCTCAATGCAACCGGCGCGCTCAATGCGTTGACTACGCTTTCGTTCAGTTCGCGCGGCCTCCTGCTGCCGCCTGCGGCTGCCGGCGGACTGAATCTGTGCAACCCCGGCGAAGACATTGGCCGTTCCATCACGCTCAGCGCAATCGGGCGCGTAGGAAGCCACACACCCGTTGTCGGTGTACTGGACTGCAATCCATGAAGAACCGTATTTCACTGTTGCAGCGACGCGCAGCGCGCGGCTTCTCGATGATCGAGTTGCTCGTCGCGGTATTGGTCATGGGTATCGGCGTACTGGGCATCACCGGCCTGCAGATGGTCAGCCTGCAGAACAATCGCGGTGCGCTGACGCGCGCCGATGCGGTGCAGCTGGCATACGACATCCTCGATCGTATTCGCGCCAACCCGGGCGCCGTGTATACGGGCCTCACGATCGGCGCCGCGCCCCCGGTCGCGGTGGATTGTGAAGCGGCCGCATGCACGGAAGCGCAAATGGCAGTGTTCGACCAGGCCGTGTGGAAGTGTTCGCTCGGCAACTGGAACAACAATGTCAACTGCGTAGGCATACGCAACGGCGTCATCCTGCCGCTGGCCGTGAACCAACCAGGGCTTCCGAGCGGCGATGGCAGCATCGCAGTCAACGGCGCCGGGATCGTGACGATCACTCTGCAGTGGCAGGAGCCCAACCAGCCTGCCGTGACAACCATCTCAATCGACAGTCAGGGATGACGGCCATGCGACGCGCGCAAGGATTTTCACTGATCGAATTGATGTTGGCGTTAGCGCTCGGCGTCGTCGTTACGGCCGGGATCGTCACGCTGTTCGTTGGCAACAATCAGACCTATACGCTCTTGAACGGCCAGTCGCGGATGCAGGAAAACGCCCGCTTCGCGCTCGACTTCATGACGCGTTCCGCGCGCGCGGCCGGTTACTTCGGTTGCGATCCGGAACCTTCGAAGATCTACAAGACGCTCAACGGCGCGTGGACGCAGGTCTTCGAAGTCGACATCACGACGCCGATCGAGGCCTACCACGGCGTCAATGCCGCCAACGGCGTCAATGACTGGACGCCGTCGCTGACGACGTTACCGCGCCTCGGCTCAGCCGTCGGCTTCATTGCTGCCAACGGCATCGATATCACGAAGCTGCGTCCGCAAAGCGACGTTCTGGTGCTACGCCACGTGCAGATCCCGGGCGCGCGCATCGCGGCGATCGTCCAATCGGATGTGAATCCGACCGTCGAGGTTCCGGCGGCCGGCCTCGAGTTCGTCGCCGACCAGTTCGTCGCGATCAACAATTGCGAGCAGGCGACGGTGTTCCGCATCGCGAACATCGCCACGGCCGGTGGGATCGCGACGCTGGCGCGTGACGTGGCGCCGGCGGTCGGACTCGGCTTGTACGAGAACACGCCCGCCGCGGCGCTCGCGCCGACGGGCATTCCGTTCGGCGAAGCCAACAACGCCCAAGGGTCCAGCGTTGGGCGCGTGCTGACGGACGTCTACTACGTCGCGCAAGGCAGCGGCACCAACAATCGCGCGCAGACACCGTGGTCGCTGTGGCGTAAGACCAGCGAAGACGCGCCGGTCGAACTGATCGAAGGCGTCGAACGGCTGCGCGTTCGCTTCGGCATCGACACGACGCCGAACAACCTCCTCAATGCCGCCAATCGGTACGTGACCTACGACCAGGTCGCCGCGAATGCCATTCGCGCGCTGCGCCTCGTGGTAACCGTCAACAGCGTCGACGTCGTCACCGAGACGGGCGGACCGCTGGCGCGCACGTTCAGTCAGACGATCAGCTTCAGGAACAACTAGATGCGCACCCTGAAAAATCAGCGAGGAGTCGCCCTTTTCATCAGCCTGGTGCTGCTGCTGGTGCTGACGATCATCGGCGTGTCCGCCGTGCAGACGACGAGTCTCGAAGAGCGGATGGCGCGCAACACGCACGATAGCGTACTTGCGTTCGAATCGGCGGAGGCTGCGCTGCGTGCCGGCGAGACATTCCTGCGCACCAGCGTCAATTCGACGGCGTTGTTCGTGCCCGCGGGCAATAACGGCCTGTGGAAATCATCGGACTACACGCAGGCAGAACGTTGGGAACAGCCGGGCATCTGGACCGGCGCCAACAGCGTCGCGATTCCGGCCGCGACGATCGCCGGTGTCGCGGAGCAGCCGCGCTACATCATCGAGTGGGTTGCGAGCGTGCAGCGCACCGACAACTCGTATCTACAAGGCAGCTCCTATTCGGCGCTGTTCGATCGTATCGAAATTTTTCGGATCACCGCGCGCGGCACCGGCGGTACCACGAATGCCCGAGTGCTGCTGCAAAGCACATTCGGCCTGATTTTCTAGAGCGGACCTGGCGACAGATCGCAGTGGCACGAGGAGGTTGAGATGTATCGGCTAAACACAGTGGGTCACGATAAGGTCGCCGCGGCGCTGCTGCTGCTTGCGTGCCTGGGCGTCGCACAAGGCGCCTCTGCGGCGTCGGCGCCATCGGTCAACAACGCAGTCGCGGACTATTCGGTGAACGAAGACGCGGGGACCCGGATCATCGACCTGTGGAACGTCTTTCGTAACGGCGACACGCCGAGGACGTTTTCGGTCAATTCCAACTCCGATCCGAGCGTGATCAATGCGTACGTGACGGGTAACCGCTGGCTCAACATCGAGTATCTGCCCGACGCGAACGGCGTCGTGACGATCCGCTCGATGATTACCGACGCTAGAGGCCGCACTGCGACCGACCGTTTCGTTGTCAACGTGCGCAGGATCAACGATGCACCGTTTTTTGTCGCCTCGCCGGCGCCCGTGCTTGTCGCGGAAAACTCCGCCCCGGTGACGGTGGACCTCACCGGAATGTTCACGGACGTCGATCTGAGCCACGAAGGCGACACGTTGACGCTATTCGTCACCGGCAACTCGGACCCGACGCTCTTCTCATCGCCGCCATCGATCACCGGCAACCTGTTGACGCTGCGATTCGCAGCCAACAAGAACGGCTTTTCCAGCTTGACGATCCGCGTGCGCGATACCGGGGGCCTGATGGCGACCGGGCCCGTCGACGTGACAATGACGTCTATCAACAATCCGCCGGTCGTCTCGACGCCGATCCCTGATCAGTATCCGCCGGAAGATGCGCCGCCGATTCCGATCGCACTCAACAGCTATCTGACGGACCCGGATACCATTTCTGGCGACGTGCTGACGTACACCGTCACGGCGAACGACAACGTCGGACTCATCACCACCGACATCGTCGGATCGATCCTGACGTTGACGCTCGCGCCGGCGTCGAGCGGCATCGCGAACCTGACGGTTGAAGCAGTCGACACTGACGGCCTACGTGTCTCGGACTCGTTCATCGTCAACGTCGGCGGTGTCAACGACACGCCGGTTGCGGTCGACGACGTGTACGTGATCGACGAAGACGGCGGTCCGATCGACCTGCCGGTGCTCGCCAACGACACGCACGGCGACGACCCGACGATCGTCGTCAGCGCCGGTCGGACGTGGACAATACTGGGGTTCGACTACCCGGACAGCACGGAATCGACGCCCACCACGGTACGTAGCGCAACCAATGACGAAGTCACGCTGCCGAACGGCACGCTGCTCTTCGCCGACTCATTCGTCACTTACACGCCAAAAGCGGATTACAACGGCACGGACTCGTTCCGCTACACGATTCGCGATACCGACGGTCAGGTCTCGACGGCGAACGTGACGCTCACGATCAATCCGGTCAACGACCAGCCGATTCAAGCCGGCACGCTCGACTACACGATCGTCCAGGGCGATGCGCTGAATATCCTTGCGGACGGTGGCATCGTCAACCGCAGCTGGGACGCGGATACCGACCTGATCACGGTCGTGCAACAGTCCGTGCCGGCGTCGATCGGCGGCGGCTTCGCCGGCACGACGCTCGGCTTGCAGCCGGATGGCGGGTTCCTCTATGTGCCCGACCCGGCATTTGTCGGTACCGATACGTTCGACATCAAGCTCTTCGACGGCTTCACGCTGTCCGACGTGTATACGGTGACGATCTCGGTGACGCCGACGCCGCCGCCGCCGCCGCCGCCGCCGCCGGGCACGGTGTCTGCGGGTCTGAACCTCGCCCAGTTGCCCCTCGAGGACGCCGTCAGTGCCGAGGCGAACGTGCTCGTGATCATGGACGACTCCGGCAGCATGGACTGGGCGATCATGACGAACGAAGCAAACGGTGTGTTCGCCGTTCGCAACGCGGGGATCAAGGACGCGGGGACTACGAACGCATCCAACACTTTCGCGTATCTGTTGCCGCTCGCGAGCAACAACAGCAACACCAACAACTTACCGACCGAAGCGGCGCTCGACGCGAACGCGGCCTTCGTCGGCAACAACTATGGCGTGTGGCGCGGCCGTAACTCGCAGTACAACACCGTCTATTACAACCCGACGATCCTGTACCGTCCGTGGGTCGGACTGAGTCGTACCCTCGTCGACTTTCCGAATTCCGTGCCGACGGCTGCGGTACTGGATCCGTATGAATCGCCGCTGCGCACGATCAACCTGACGACGCCGTTGACGTTCACGTCGAACAACGTGCCGCGCGTACATGGCGCGGGCTCGTTCGCGAACCTGACGAACACGAACGTTTATCTGCCGCACTATTACACCACCGCGGCAGTCGGACGCCCCGTGTGGAACGATCCGCATACGCTGGTCGAAATCCGCAACGACGGCTCGCTGTATCTCAGCGGACCGCAGCGGGCCGATTGTGTTGCCGACGATGGGGATCCGATGACGTGCACATACGCATCCGAGATCCAGAACTTCGCGAACTGGTTTACGTACTACCGTAGCCGGGAATACATGGCGAAGGCCGCGCTTGGACGCACCGTTTCGGACGTCAGCAACGTGCGCCTCGCGTATGTGGTGTTGAACGATTCCAACGAGCGCACGCCGATGGCGTCGATGAACGCCTCGTATCGGGTCGGCTCCAAGAAAGCGATGATGAACCAGATCTATAAGGTTGCGTCGAACAACGGCACGCCGCTGCGCGCGGCGCTCGACAGAGCCGGCAAATATTACGAATGCAAAACCGGCGGCTCCTTCGGCAGCCCGAATACGGTCCCCGGCGACGCCCGTTGCCCGGTATTTCCGTCGCCGCAGGGCCAGTGCCAGAACAACTACACGCTGTTGTTTTCCGACGGCACCTGGAACGAGGGATTCGCCATCGGCAACAAGGACGGCGGTGTTTCGGACTCGTTGTTCGACGGCGGCAAATTCGCGGACAACATCGCCAGTACGCTGGCCGACGTCGCGATGTACTACTACGAACGCGACCTGCATCCGAGCCTCTCTAACGGTGTGCCGACGACGACGCGCGACACCGCGGGTGCGCCGCTGGCCGCGTTCGGCAGCGGCGGCGAACTGATGCACCAGCACATGAAGACCTTCACGATTGCGCTCGGTCTCGAGGGAACGATCAATCCGGCCAGCGTTCCGGCGAACTACACGGTGCCGTTCGCGTGGGGCGACCCGTTCGTCGACGGCCTCGCGAAAATCGACGACATGCTGCACGCCGCGGTCAACGGCCGCGGCCAGTTCCTGCAGGCCAACAACCCGGTGCTGTTGTCGCAGGCGCTGCAGAGCGCGTTCCAGGAGTTCTCCAATGGCTCGGTATCGGTCAGCGCGGTCGCGTTCAACTCGACGGCGCTGCGCGAGCAGACCGTGGAATACCGCGGGTTCTTCAACCTGAAGTACAACAGCGGTGACCTGCGCGCGCTCGACGTGGACGCAACGACGGGCATTGTCAACGAAGCAAGTCCGATCTGGCGGGTTGCGCCGATCCTGGATACGCAGTCGGCGGACAGCCGCGTCATCATCACGTATGACCGTCCGAACGATATCGGGATTGCGTTCCGGCACCCGAGCCTCAACACGGATCAGCTCGCGACGCTGAGCCTGAATGAGGTCAATTACCTGCGCGGCGACCGCTCGCTGGAAGAACCGCTCGGTTCGTTGCGCGCACGGCCGCAGTTCGAAGGCATGCTTGGCGACATCGTGCACTCTGCGCCGCAATTCGTCGGCGGACCGCGCGCGATCAGGCGCGACCAGCCGCCGTTCCCGTCGACCAGCCTCTACTCGGCGTTCAAGGATGCCAACGCGAGCCGCGAACCATTGGTGTACGTGGCTGCCAACGACGGCATGCTGCACGGCTTCAACGCGTCGAACGGGCGCGAGCGGATCGGTTATGTGCCGAACCAACTGATCGACTCGACTGCGATGTTCAAGAACAGCCTCGATCAGCTGGCGCTGCTGACGTACTCGCACAAGTTCTTCGTCGACGTGACTCCGACTGTCGAGGACGTGTTCGCGCCGCCGTACAAGGGATCGATCATCAAGGACTGGACGACGGTGCTCGTCGGCGGACTCGGCGGTGGTGGTAAGGGCTACTACGCGCTGAACGTATCCAATCCCGGTGCCGACTACACGTCGGAAGCGACGGCGAAAGACACCGTGCTGTGGGAATTCACCGATCAGGATGACGAATATCCGGTCGACAATCTCGGCACGCCCCTTGGCGGCGCCGTTGGCGCCCTGGTCGACACGTTCGGCGGCCCGATAAAGGACCTCGGGTACAGCTACAGCGCGGCGCAGATCGTGATGACTAACGTCAACGATGGCGGTTCGCCGGCCCAGAAGAAGTGGGCCGCGATTTTCGGCAACGGCTACAACAGTTCGGCCGGTATTGCGAAGCTGTTCGTGCTACCCGTCGAGGATGGCCTCAACGGTTGGCAGCCGGGCGACTTCATGAAGCTCGACACCGGTTATGGACCGACCATTGCGCCGGATCCGGACGCGGGTCTGCCGAACGGTCTCGGCACGCCGACGCTGATCGACGTCGATCGTAACGGCACGGCCGATATCGCCTTTGCGGGCGACCGCCAGGGCAATCTGTTCCGCTTCAACGTGTCGAGTTCGAATCCGACGCTGTGGAGCACGACCAAGCTGTTTCAGGCGACCTACACGAGTGGACTGACGGTGAATCAACCGATCACGACGCAGCCGTATGTGTTCAAACATCCGACGCTCCCGGGATTCATCGTGATCGTCGGGACCGGCAGCTACGTGACCGAGCTCGACGGCGTGTCGACCGAAATCCAGTCCGTCTACGGCATCTGGGATCGCGGCGAGTTCGCGCCGGCCACCGCCAACAGCGACACGAAGGCGACGCGGCTTGTGCAACAGACCATCACGAACATCGTCGACGGCACGGCCGACGGCTTCCAGAAGCTGCGAATCGTCTCGCCGAATCCAGTCGACTATGTGCCTGACGCGGGTGTGGTCCCCGGCGTGTACGGCTGGTACATCGACTTCACGATGCAGCGACCGCTCTTGACGTTGCAGGGAGACCCGAACACCGATGCGGCGGGCAGGGCGCCGCCGGCGGTGCAATTCCCCGGCGAGCGCGCGATCCGCCGCTTCGTCTCACGCGGTGACTCGGTGCTCGTCACGACCGTGATTCCGCGCGATTCCAACTCGTGCCTGCGCTCACCGCCGGGATCGACGTTCCCGATCGATGCGTTGACCGGCGGCAATCCGACGCGTCCGATCCTCGATCTGAACAACGATGGGATCATCGATGGCAGTGACTTCATCAATGTCGGTGGCGTCGACTACGCCGCGGGTATCCTGTTCAGCACCGAAGATCTGAACGGTCAGCTCGTCGACCCGTCACTGTTGCTCGGCAGCGGTGATGCCGACTTCCTGTTCCTCTCTGGCGGTGACGAACAGATCACGATCCGCGTTGCGGGCCCCGAGGACTCGAAAACGGGGCGGCTGTCGTGGCGCGAACTCGAAAATGCGAACTGAGGAGATGGTCATGAACATGGCGCAGTGCTGGAAGTGGCTCGTACGCGGTTCGCTGCTCGCGGGGGCGATCCTGATCGCCCCCATCGCCCCGAACGCCGCTGTCGTGGACGAGTTCAGCGTCGAGTCCGCGCAGGGCGAGGTGGAGTCGGTGGACATCGCCGCGAATCAGTTCATCGTCGGCGGGATTCGGTATGACGTCGCACTCGATGCGGACGTCGAAATCGGCGGCAACTACGGCGCCTTCACGCTGCTGACACCAGGGCTGAACGTCGAGTTGCAGATCCACCGGTATCTCGACAATCGAACCGAGGTTGTCTCCGTCAAGGAACTGCCGCCGGGCGTGGTGCCAAAGCAGTACTAGTTTCGACGCAGTTCACTTTGGAGTTGCCCGGTACCGAGCGGCCGGTGTCCGAACATCGATCGAAGGCGACCACTTCTTAGTGGCGGATGATCGCGGCGCCGGACCGTCTCGCGCCGCGGTCGTTCCAACGAAGCGCATCAAAGAGATGAGCGCTTCGCCCATACCCTATGAGGGATGGCGCGAGCGAGCCCCCATGGACGGGTTCACGGCGTGTCCGGCGCCGCGATCATCCGCCACGCCCCTACGGGCAGCGCAAGGGCTGCCCGTTCGCGTCTTCCGGGATGCCGTCGTGGTTGCGGTCCGGCGCTTTGCGGGGCCGCCCGGCCGGATTGATGATGACCTGGCGCGCGAAGTGGACGTCACCGCTGCGCGGGCAGTACAGCAAGTTGCCGTTCTGCCAGTTCGTCAGTCCGCTCGGATTGAATTGCAGATAGCTGCGATTGCGGAACGAACGCCAGTAGATGCGGCCGCCGTCGGCGAGGCCCGGCAGCCAGCGCAGTGCCGGCTCATCCGGATCACGGCGACCGTCGCCATCGCGATCGGCAAAGATCAGCATGCCGAGGTGCCACGAATCGCGGGCACCGCACGCAACCGCGGAACCGCCGGGACAAACGACGACCACACTGCGCAGCGTGACCGCCGCGGCGCGTGCGCTCTGCAGCGCCCCGAGCAGCTGGTTCAGCGCGATCGTCGAGCGATTGCGCTCGATGAAGCCGTGGAATGCCGGTATCGCGAAGCCCGTCAGCACGGCGACTATGGCCAGCGCGACCAGTAGTTCCGCAACGGTGATGCCAGACGGTCGACACATGGGGCGCATTGCCCCATACCTCGCTCGTCAGACCAAGGTGAGATCGACAGCGGCGCGTGTGCGCCGTTGCCGGTCGCAACTGAGTTATTCGAGACCGAGCTTCTTGAGGCGGTAACGCAGCGCCCGGAACGTGATCCCAAGATTCTTCGCCGCGGCGGTTTTGTTCCAGCGTGTCGTCTCGAGCGCTTCGGTGATCACCTTGCGTTCGATCTTTTCGAGAAAGTCCTCGAGTGAAACACCGGGCGGCAGCTGCACGTCGACCGAATCGGCGCCCACGGATAGCGCCGGTTCCGCCTGCGTCGTGGCCAACGCGTTGATCGCCGGCGAAGGCGGCGGCATCTGACGCGCGCCGACGAGATTGAGGTCCGACACTTGAATGCGATTGCGTTCGCACATGGTGAATGCGCGCTCGAGAACGTTTTCGAGTTCCCGTACGTTGCCCGGGAACGAGTACGCCTTGAGCGCCTCAATCGCATCGTCAGTGATCTGCGGCGTCTCCTTGCCGTATTCGTCGGCGAGGCGACCCAGAATTTCGGAAGCGAGCAGTGGAATATCGTCCGCGCGCTCGCGCAGGCTGGGTACGGGCAGTTCGATCACATTCAGCCGATAAAAGAGGTCCTGCCGAAAACGTCCGGCGTCCACTTCGCCGGCCAGGCGTTTGTGGGTCGCGCTCAAGATGCGCACGTCGATGATCGATTCCTGCTGGCTGCCGACCGGGCGCACCGCTTTTTCCTGAATCGCGCGTACGAGCTTGACCTGCATCGGCAGCGGCAGGTCGGCGACTTCATCGAGAAACAGCGTGCCGCCGCTGGCGGCCTGAAACAGGCCCTCCTTGTCGGCGACAGCGCCGGTGAAGCTGCCTTTCTTGTGGCCGAAGAACTCGCTCTCCATCAACTCCGACGGAATCGCGCCACAGTTCACGGGTACGAACGGCGCGTCCGCGCGCGGCCCTTGTTCGTGAATCAGCCGCGCTGCGAGTTCCTTGCCGCTCCCCGATTCGCCACTGACATAGATCGGTGCCTGACTGCGGGCGAGACGTTTGATCTGATCGCGCAGGCGTTGCATCGCGG